>DOZQ01000055.1:13863-14051 GCA_003517915.1 Oscillospiraceae bacterium
TTTTCTTTATAATCCGGGAATTCGAGCGGATCAAGGATTTCAAGCTCAAAATTAAACGCGTCAAATTTACCGCCGTCAAATGTGAATTTGACGCGTTCCTCCGGGGTTAAGCGAAAATGATAGGAACACATGGGACAGACCTTTAAATTGTCCATGAGCATTTTCTCATAGAGCATACGGTCACAGGC
>DOZQ01000251.1:0-689 GCA_003517915.1 Oscillospiraceae bacterium
CAAGCTGGAAGACGGCAACATGTGTAAAAACTGCGCGGCGAAGCTGTCTCCTTTTACCACTGATCGGCGCAGAACCACGCTTAATGAGATAAGGGATCATCTTGCCTACCGTGAGGCCAACAAGTCCGAGGTGGCGGCCTTTAACGTGACACGCACCTTTGGTGACCGCACAAAGGTGCTGCTGGACGAGGACAAGCAAAAATTCATCGTAACCTCATCCGGACGCTGGCAAAGCGAAAATCCCGATGTAATGGCCTTTTCACAGGTGACCGGCTGTCAAAGCGAAATACGCGAAAGCCGTACCGAAATCAAGCGCAGAGATGCTCAAGGCAACGAGGTGAGCTTTAATCCCCCACGCTACGACATCGACTATGACTTTTATCTGACCATACATGTCAACTCGCCGTTCTTCAATGAAATAGAGTTTAAGCTTAATAACAGCCGTATTGAGGAGCGCGGTTCGGTAGAGTTTAGGGAATTTGAGCGGCAGGCTAACGAAATCCGGCGGGCGCTTACACAGGTACGGCAAGAGGCGCGCGAAAGCATTGCCGCAGCTAACGCTCCCAAGACGGCGCAGACCTGTGCGCACTGCGGCGCGACAACGACCCCGAACGTAAATGGATGCTGCGAATTTTGCGGCGGCGCGATGGGCGGTTAAATGAACTGGCCGCGCCGGGGCATCCGCTTCG
>DOZQ01000251.1:729-4787 GCA_003517915.1 Oscillospiraceae bacterium
ACTTGAAAACAAAGTTTTCAAGTCAGCAGACTATGAACAGCGAGCCAATCGCCTCGGTTTTGAAATAGTTCTAGTATAAAACCCGATACCCTGCTGATCTGCGGCGGGGTATCGGGTTCATTATATTGTGACGATACTGCTTAACGGTGTTGCAGATAATATTACTCCGGCATTTATAAGGTCGGAATTTTGAGGTGTAAATTTGCCGGAATAATATTATCAGACTGCTCTAATCACTTGTGTTTCGGGGCGTATTATGGTATATTATTGAAAAGTCATATTGAAAGAGAGACGCTCGTGATATGAAATCCTACCGAAAAGAATTGACATTTCACACCAAAACCCGCCGCGCATATATCAATATCACTCCGCAGGTCGAAACCGCGCTTGCCGAAAGTGGTATACGTGAGGGTCTGTGCCTTGTAAACGCCATGAATATAACGGCGAGTGTGTTCATCAACGACAACGAATCCGGCCTGCACCGCGACTTTGAACGCTGGCTTGAAAAGCTCGCGCCTGAAAAGCCTTACGGTCAATATGATTACAATGGATATGAAGACAACGCTGATGCCCATCTCAAACGTACGGTTATGGGGCGTGAGTGTGTTGTCGCTGTCACAAACGGCAAACTGGATTTCGGCACATGGGAGCAGATATTCTACGGTGAGTTTGACGGTATGCGCAATAAACGGGTGCTGGTAAAAATTATAGGAGAATAGCTTAAGCTTATGACACACCATTACGCCGATTACAAAACAATCCTGTCTCCCAAAAACGGGATGAACCTTTACCGTGGCTGTACCCACGGCTGTATATACTGCGACAGCCGCAGCACGTGCTACCAGATGAAGCATGATTTTGAGGATATTGAAATCAAACGTGATGCCGCGAAAATTTTGGACTCCCAGCTTCACCGAAAAAAGCAGCCCTGCATGGTTGCGACCGGTGCCATGTGCGATCCTTACATACATCTTGAACAGGAACTCGAGATCACGAGGCAGTGCCTAGAGGTTATAGAAAAACATGGCTTTGGCTTGGCGATTCAAACAAAATCATCCCGCATAATGCGCGACATTGATCTTTTATACAGCATAAATGCCCGGACAAAATGCGTGGTGCAGATGACTTTGACGACCTTTGACGAGGAGCTGTGCCGTGTAATCGAGCCGAACGTATCAACAACCGCCGAGCGCTTTGAGGTACTTAAAATTATGCAGGAAGCGGAAATCCCTACTGTGGTATGGCTCTGCCCGATTCTGCCGTTTATCAGCGACAGCGTGGAAAATCTGCGCGGAGTGCTTGATTACTGCGTGCGTGCGGGGGTTAGGGGGATTCTCAGCTTCGGCTTTGGCACGACCATGCGGGAGGGTAGCCGGGATTATTTTTACAAGAAGCTGGACGAGCATTTTCCCGGCATGAAGCAAAAATATATCGAAAGGTTCGGCGGCGCTTACGAGTGCGCAAGCCCGAACAGCTCCCGATTGTGGTCGATTTATCGCGAAGTTTGCGGCAAGCACGGCATTATGTATAAAACAAGAGATGTGTTCAACTATTTGCAAAAATTTGAATCAAAGCAGACGCAGATGTCTTTATTCTAGCTAAGAGCTGATTAATCGTGGTGTATGCAGTGCCAAGGGGTTTAAATCAGTGCTTACCTGATGGTTTGGAGGCTGCACGTTATGAATCTCCTGAATCTGCCGCCTATGCCTTTGCCGGAAGAGCTCACCACGGTGCTTGCCGAACACGGTAATATACGTATAGAACGCATCGTCAGCACCGGGCAGACGTCCGGCTGGTACGACCAAGCCGAAACGGAATTTGTCGCGCTATTGGAAGGCAGCGCGGTTGTTGAGTATGAGGATGGCGTAAGCGTCAGTATGAAAAAAGGCGACACGATAATAATTAAGCCCCGTGAGCGGCACAGGGTGAGCTATACGTCAAGCGAGCCGCCTTGCGTTTGGCTCTGCGTGTTTTACTGAAACAGTATAAGGGGGATTGTTTTATGTGGGAATGTGAAAAATGCGGACGTAAATTTAAAAACATAAATCAAGCTCATTTTTGCGGTAATGTGAATGAAGATAAACGGGGTTCGGCTAAAGCTCATACTTTGCCGAAAGGCAGATATGAAACAATCGGCCAATATATTTCCGAACAGCCTGCCGAGATTCAGCTGATTCTGCAAAAAGTGCGTGCAACTATTTGCGCCGCCGCACCGAAGGCCGTTGAAAAAATTTCTTGGAATATGCCGACATTTTGGCAAACCGAAAATCTGATTCATTTTGCGGCGTTCAAAAAGCATCTCGGAATCTATCCGGGAGATTTATCGCTTAGTCCGTTCGAGGACAGGCTGGAGGGTTATCGGCGGACAAAAGGCGCGATTCAATTTTCATATGACAAGCCGATTGATTTTAAGCTGATTGCGGATATTACAAAGTGGCGGGTGGCGTCGGTTGAAGAAAAAAATACACTGAACGAAAAAATCTACGAATACGAAACACCTGTCCGTTCCGCCGACAAAGGCGGAGCATATGTCGTGTTTCCCTACGATCTCCGTCAAGAATTCGGCAAGGGACGGGTAAAAGTTCACGCCACATTTGACGGTGAGCCTTATGATGGCAGCATTGTCAACATGGGCGTAAAAAATCCGGACGGTTCGATTTGTTATATCATCGGCATCAAAAAAGATATTCGGACTAAAATCGGAAAGCAGCCCGGCGATAATGTTAGGGTTACGATTCGGGAAAGATAGGAAAATAACCATAATACTAACCTCCTTAGGTGTAGCCCAAGGAGGTTAGTATTATTGATGGTATTTTTATTGCCTTAAGCCGTCTGCGCCGGCTATAACAGGGCATATCCAATACGAACCGGAATTTGCTTAGCGTTTGTTTTGATTATTCTGCGCGACATGTGCGCCAAAATAAAAACCGATAACCGTGCCGAGGATTCGTTCAAAAAGTTGCATTGTTTCATAAGATACAACATTTGACGGCATGAATATGGCGAAGCAGAAGCCGAGCACCAGTAAAGTAGCAATTACGTCCTTCATGTTGAATTTGCAGTCTATAAACATAGAGGTTAACCAAAGTTCCTACTGATTATTTTTTATACCAAACTGCCATAAAAGCTTGGTAGTCCATTTTATGAAACTTGGACAATTTAGGTGAACGCCGTGTTAGAATAGAATAATCAGTAGGAAATTTTTTGTTATTACGCGCCAGTGTATTTGCAAAACCGTTCTAGAATATACCTACAAAACCAAAATTATCTCATGATGACACCATCTAAAAAATCACGAAATTGTTTTTTTTGTAATCGATAAGCCCGTCTTTTTTCATGCGCGCCAGCTCGTGCGACAGCGCGCTTCTGTCTACGCACAGAAAATCCGCCAGTTCCTCCCGGTTAAAGGGTATGACGATATTTTGGCCGCGCTCATATCCAAAAGATTTTAAATACCGCAGCACCTTGGCCCTGAGTGATTTTAATCCGACAATTTCCATGCGGCTTTGCATACGAAGATTTTTATCAGCGAGAATACTCAGCATGTTTTCAATCAGCTTTATATGGTAGGAGCAGGAGCTCGGACAGGTGTGCAGTATGCGTGAGAATCCGAGCAGCATGACGGTCGAATACGCCTCGGCCAAAACCGTCACCGGACTTTCCGTGACGCCGGCGCAGCAAAGCGCTTCCGCAAAAATTCCGCCAGATGTCACGGCGGCCATCAGCGAACGGTTACCGTCATAATCCTCCCACAATATATTAAGTCTTCCCGTAAGAAGAATGCCTATGTGCCGGGGCTTGTCGCCCGCGAGAAGCAGTATTTCGTCCCTGTCGACAGCTTTTATTTCCGCGCCAAGGCATTTCAGCATGGTTTCAAGCTCGCCGGACTCAATGTCAGAAAACAACCGGGTTGTTTTCAATATGTCAAAATATTTTCGCATATATGCCAACTTTCTTTAAATCTGTGGTTATAACCACAGATTTATTTGTATTATATATGATATACTGGTTTGCAGATAAACTATTTAACACAAAGAAAGAGAGTGATGAATAATGAG
>DOZQ01000251.1:4795-10551 GCA_003517915.1 Oscillospiraceae bacterium
GTATCCGGCGTATGCGGCAAGAAACCAGATACCGCCCATGAACAGGATCTGCTGAGCTGTGAAATGATCGGCCTCGCGAAAGCCATGGATGAAAAAGGCGAAAGCAGCGTTCGGAATATCGATCTGCTCGTGGACGGCCTGTTTACCACCATTACAAATGTCAATTTTGACAACGCCAAAATAGCTGCGCTTTCGGGTAAAATAAAAGCTAAGCGGGAAAAGCTCGGCGGCGAGGTCATGGACACAGACGATTTATTTTACGGAGACACGGATATTGTCTCTCTGCGCTCAACTTTGCTGTTCGGCCTGAGAGGGATGGCGGCCTACGCGCATCACGCACGCGTTTTAGGCAGGCGCGACGCCGAAGTGGACGCGTGGTTTATCAAGGGCATGGCGGCGCTGGCTGAACAGCACTCGGTCGACGAATGGCTCTCACTTCTTATGGAGTTCGGCGGCGTCAATCTTAGATGCATGGCTTTGCTGGACGAAGCGAACACCTCCGCGTACGGTGACCCAAGCCCAACAGAGGTTCCGCTGAATATCGAAAAGGGCCCGTTTATAATTGTTACGGGCCACGACCTTCACGATTTGAAGCAGCTGCTCGAGCAGACCGACGGCAAAGGCATAAATATCTACACCCACAGCGAAATGCTCCCCGCGCACGGTTATCCCGAGCTTAAAAAACATCCCCAGCTTAAAGGCCATTTCGGGACAGCGTGGCAGAATCAGCAAAAGGAGTTTGACGGCGTTCCCGCGCCCATACTATTTACCACTAACTGTCTCATGCCGCCAAAGGGCAGCTACAGCGACAGGGTTTATACCACGTCGGTAGTCGGATTCCCCGAAATGAAACATATTGAGGCGGACGAAGACGGATATAAGGATTTTTCCGATTTGATCGCTCTGGCCACAGAGCTTGGCGGCTACGGCGAGGCCAAACAGCTCACAGGTATGAACGGCGGGACGACCGTTACCACCGGATTCGGGCGCAGGGCCGTGCTGGACAGCGCGCCGGTCATCATCGACGCGGTAAAATCCGGGGCGATAAAACACTTCTTTTTAGTCGGCGGCTGCGACGGCGCGAGACCGGAACGCGGTTATTACACCGAGTTTGTAAAGCAGACCCCCAAGGACACGGTTGTGCTGACGCTGGCCTGCGGCAAGTTCCGCTTCAATGACCTTGATATCGGCAATATAGGCCCGTTCCCGCGTATTCTTGACATGGGACAGTGCAACGACGCCTACGGCGCAATTCAGGTAGCCGCCGCGCTTGCCGGAGCATTTGAATGCGGCGTGAACGACCTGCCTCTGACGCTGGTGCTCTCATGGTACGAGCAAAAAGCGGTGTGTATATTGCTCACGCTGCTTTCGCTGGGCATAAAGAATATTTACATAGGGCCTAGCGCTCCGGCATTTTTCTCCGAAACTGTATTAAACGTACTCGTGCAAAAATTCGATATCCGCCTTATCAGCACCCCCGAACAGGATCTGACCCAAATCTTGAACAAATAATACATCTTACTGACAAGCACAGCCGCCATAGAGCAAGCCGCCCTGTGGCGGTTTGCTCTATGCTCTGTAAATCACACTGTTTTGACCATATGCTCCGCGCATTTGGCGCATCTGATATCGATTTTACCCCTGCCTTTCGGAACCTTCAACCAATTTTTGCATTTCGGGCATTTAAAATAGCGAAATGTTTTTCGTTCCGCGTATCTTCGCCGGTAAATTTTTATATCCGATTTAAGCTTTTGCGCGATTGAGGCTATTACCATGTTTTCTTTGCGGCGCTTATAGATATTTCTTGAAAGCATCCTGAAAACGCAGTAGCAAAATCCCGCATATCCGGGGAGCAGAAGCCAGGACCATCCAAAAATCCGCGAGACAAACGACAGGAGAATGCCGAAAATCATAACCGCGACGGTCAATTCGTCCATCCCGTTTCGCCCCGACATGAAATTTCTCAGCCTTGACATAAATCCGTTCACCTATATTCCGTCCTTTCACAGCAGATTCTCTTCAAATATTCTCATATGCGCCCTTGCCATTTCTTCTATAGAATAACCTCGGATTTTTGCTATAGAAGCTTGCCCCATTGCGCCGCAAAGGTCATTTTCAAGTATATATCGAGCTTTTTCCGCAATCGCGCGAACATCCTCGGTAGGTACAATATAGCCGTTCACACCGTCTTGCACAAGCTCGATTCCGGCGACGCAGCGGTCGGTGGTTATAACCGGCAGACCGTTTGCCATTGCTTCGTTTATCACCAGACCCCATATATCCTCGCGCGTGGGCAACACAAATAAATCCGCCGCGCGGTAATATTCTTTCAGCGAAGCAGGCTCTTTAAATGGCAGAAAATGAATGCGTGACCGGTCTGTATCCTTCAGCGCGTCCTCATAAATCCCTGTATTTTCCCCGCCTACAAGATATATGCCGGTGTCTGAGCCGATTTCTTTTTGCGCCTTTATCAGCAGGTCAAATCCCTTTCGTGGAATGAACTGTCCCACCGACAAAATGACATGCTCTTCTCCTATGCCAAGCTTACCGCGCAGCCGTCTCTTTTCCACGTCTCCGGCGGGGGCGGGGGAAATATCCGCCTCTCTTACCGAGGTAAAGGGATAGGTAAAAATCCGCTCTCTGAGCGCACCGTAATGAACCAGATAATCGGCGGTTAGCCGGCCGGTTCCCAGCCAATACGAGGCGCTGCTGATTAAGCTCCTTTTGAAATTATAGACTGTTTTTTTGTCGTTTTTGATAAGCCCGCCATCGGAATTCAGATAAAACGGGATTCCGCGCCTGCGAAGCGTCCTAGTCGCTATAATGCCGGCCGGAGTCGCATATCCGCCCACCACAAATACGTCGGCTCGCCCGGAGCGCAGATAACCGCGCACCGTCGGACAGATATTTACGCCGCGAAAGCTAANNCAAATACGTCGGCTCCTCCGGGGCGCAGATAACCGCGCACCGACGGGCAAACACTTCTGCGTTTAAAGCGAAGCCCCTTTAAAAACACCGCGTTAAAGGATTTTGCCTTATCCGGCTTCCACTCGCGGGCGCTTGACACGGCGCTCTCAAAAAGCACGGTAAGCTCACAGTGTTTACCGAGTTCATTAAAAAAATCCACCCGGTAGGGGGAGGGGATATTGACCAAAAAAGTTACTCTCATAATTTATTTTTTCTCCCGGCTTCACTGAACATCTGAATATACCGTGCTCTTAGCCGGTTTAGCTCGACCTTGCTCATAATATATTTCTCGCACCTTTTAAGAAGTGCGCCATATTCTCCGGCGTCATAGTTTGCGGCCTCGTTCAGCGCGTGCAAAAATTTGTCCTCATCCTCAAGCGGCAGCGCCCAGCCGGCTCCAGCATCCCGCAGGTCGGTCCACGGCGTATTTTCGCTTATGATTACCGGACATCCTGACAGCATAGCCTCGGCTATAACATGACCGTAATTTTCGGTCTGTGTGGGGAACAACAGCAAATGATGCTCCGCGAAAATACGGTGAACCTGCCCGGGCTCGGCCACGCCGCGGTAACGCGCTTTTATATTGCTGGGCAGATTTTTAATAAGGGCTAAACACCGGTCAAAATAATCAGCGTCTTCAACCTGGCCGTAAATATCAAATTCCGCATTGGCTTTCATCCGAACAAGCAGTTTTAAGGCATAATCCAGATTTTTATTTTTTACGATTCTTGATAAAAACACAAGCCTGATTTCGCCCGGCAGCTTTTCGGGCTTCTTATATTTTTTACCCGGAATGGTGGGAATAGCCGGAATGTAGCACATATTTTCAGGCGAAAGCCGCAGATTTTTCATGGTTTGCGCATATTCATCTTCGCTTGTGAGATGAAAAATCACCCGGCTCAGGTCATATCTGACTAAAACAAATCTCTTGTAAAGCAATTTTTTTAAATGTCCCATTTTATAGGCGGCATCGCATAATTCTCCCCTGGGAGCCAATACAAGCGGGATAGCCATTTCCTTTGAAAGCTTCAATACCGGAAGTGAAAAGGTGTAGCCGAAAAAGCTGTTTTGATAGATGATGTCCGGGCGGATACCTTTTAAAAGCTCTTTAAAGCCATCATAGTGCGCCTGATTGTCGTTGAGATAATAGACCGTTGCTCTTCCCACCCTGTTCGGCCCGGGCGCAATATTTTCATAACGCACGGCGGAACCTTTGTCGTGCTCAAGGGTTATCACATAAAAATCAATTTCATCCCCGCAGCTTTCGATTATATTGCGTATACTTACCACCGGCCCGCCAAAATTTTTAGCGGGTGTATATCCCCGGTAAAAAACCGCAACCTTTAACTTTTCTTTTTGCATAGCACTCACCTTATCCCACAATAACGACATATATATTTTTATTATACACGCCAATACAAATATTTTCAAATTAGTTTTAGGTTAAGATATTGTTAATCATTATTTTGCCTTGAATGCCAAACATTCTAATCATTATTTGCGGGCCGGCGTGAAATAATATAATCGTACGACCTTAAAAAATCAAAATGATTAATTTCACAAAAGTAAAGGAGAGAAAAAATGACTTACAGTCTTGAGCATATGAGAGCGCGTAAGGGCGAGGTCGACGCGTGGAACCGATTTAAGCTGGAATGTGCCGACGAGGTCGGGCATCTGGAATTCTGCAAGGAATTTAACGACCATGACAAGGGGGATCTGACCGCAAGGGAAAACGGCAGTCAGGGCGGCCCCATTGGTGGCCAGATGACCAAAAAGATGATCGAATATTACAAGAGTCAGCACGGCCAAGGCTAAAAAAGCTTAAAACAATCCCGCTGCTTTCGGATGAAGGCGGCGGGACTTTTATGTTTATCTAATTTGTTCGTACTGCTTGCTTTGCCTTGGCCACAATATTTTCGACGGTCAGTCCGAATAATTTAAGCAGCTCAATCGCCGGGCCGGAATATCCGAAGGTATCCTCCACTCCAACTCTCAGTACCGGCACTGGACATTTTTCTCCCAGCAGCTCGCATACCGCGCCGCCCAGTCCGCCTATGACCGAATGCTCCTCCGCCGTGACGACAGCGCCGGTCTCTTTAGCCGCTTTTAGAATAATCGCCTCATCCAGCGGTTTTATCGTATGTATATTAATAACGCGAGCCGAAATGCCGTCTTTGCGCAGAGCCGACGCCGCCTGAAGCGCCATGGCGACCATAAGTCCTGTCGCGACAATTGTCACGTCGCCGCCGTCGCGGATTGTAACGCCCTTGCCTATTTCATACTTATAGGTACCTTCGAATAAAATCGGTACCGCCAAGCGGCCGAAACGCAGGTATACCGGCCCGTCAATTTCGGCGGCGGCATGTACTGCGGCTTTGGCCTCAGTATAATCCGCCGGATTAATGACGGTCATACCCGGAATAGAACGCATGAGCGCTATATCCTCGCAGCACTGATGGGTCGCACCGTCCTCTCCGACCGAAATGCCGGCGTGGGTTGCGCCTATCTTCACATTTAGCTTCGGGTAAGCTATGGAATTGCGCACCTGCTCAAACGCGCGCCCTGCGGCGAACATCGCAAACGAGCTTGCGAACACCAGCTTGCCGGTCGCCGCGAGTCCCGAGGCTATACCCATCATATTCTGCTCGGCTATACCAACGTTCACAAATTTCTCGGGATACGCTTTTTTGAATACGCCGGTTTTGGTCGCGGCGGATAAGTCCGCGTCCAGCACTATTAAATCCGCCCGTTTTCCTCCAAGTTCAACCAGGGCCTGTCCATAGGCGTCA
>DOZQ01000280.1:0-1562 GCA_003517915.1 Oscillospiraceae bacterium
AAAGCGCAGATAGAATCGGGCAAAAAGCAGCTTGCGGCCGGCCAAAGTCAGCTCGCGGAGCAGATGGCAATGGGGCAGAGCGAAATAGACTCCAGACAGATGCAGGTCATGCAGGGCAAAATGCAGATATACGCCCAGCAGACCGAGATTTATTCTCAGCTTTCGACCGCGCAGCAGACGCTTGAGACACTGAGCGGATTTCAAGCGCGAATACTCGAAATTGAAAAGGCGCAGGGAATGCTCGAGGCCGAGGAGGAAATGCTTGCGGGCGTGAGTGAGCAGCTTGTGACGCTGACGCCGCTCGAAGAGGGCTTTAAGGCTCAGCTGCAGGCGATTGAGGACGACAACACCCTGAGCGACGAGCAAAAGGAACAGCAAAAACAGGATATTACCAGCAGTGAGCTTTATATACAAACCATGTCGGCGCTGGCTCAGATTGACACGCAGCTCGGCGCTATGCTGGGCATAACAAGGGCGGAACTGCCCGAGGCAATTTTGCGCAATCAGGAAAATCAGATGCAGGCGCAGGCGAGCCTTATGGTGATAGATCAGGCGCTGGGCGCCATGAACATGTCCCGCGCGGATATCCCCGCGAGCATTGCCGAGGCGACGCAGGGAATGGCGCAGCTGCGGGCAGGGCTGGACATGCTCGACCAGACGATGAAGGGGATAGATGAAGGCAGCGTTCAGCTTGCCGAGGCCGAGGCCGAGCTTGAAAAGCAGAAGATGTCGGCGGTCTTTAAGCTTAGCGACACTTCCGCGCAGCTGATTTCGGGGGAAACGGCGCTCAACACCGCGCTTATGCAGGCGGAGCAGGGCACCGAGCAGCTGGAGCAGGCACGCAAGGAAGCGTATGACCAGGCGGATCTTACCAAAATAATTACAATGGATATGGTTTCCGGCATTCTTACGGCGCAAAATTTTGCCATGCCGGCGGGTTATGTCTCGCAGGACGGGCAGGATTATCTGGTAACAGTCGGCAATGAATTTTCATCCATGGATGAGATTGAGAAGCTGTTGCTTTTTGATATGCAGATGGAGGGTGTCGAGCCGGTTTATATGTCGGATGTCGCGGAGGTTTTCTTTACCGACGATTCCGATTCAATCTATGCCAAGATAAACGGCAATAACGGCGTTTTGCTGTCTTTTTTTAAGCAGTCGACCAATGCCACGGCGGATGTGTCGGACAATATATCGGCAAGATTCAAACAACTTAGTGACGAATATCCGGGACTGCATTTCACAAGCCTTATGGATCAGGGGCAGTATATTTATATGATTGTAAACTCAATCATACAAAACCTGCTGCTCGGCGCGCTGTTCGCGGCGGTGGTGCTGTTTTTATTCCTTAGAGATATAAAGCCGACATTCATCACCCTGTGCAGTATTCCCATAAGCGTGCTGTTCGCAATAGTGCTTATGTATTTTTCCGGCGTGACCATCAACATGATATCAATGTCCGGGCTTGCGATTTCGGTGGGTATGCTGGTGGACAATTCCATTGTGGTAATTGAAAATATCTACCGAATGCGAAGCGACGGTGCGCCGGCGGCAAGAGCCGC
>DOZQ01000280.1:1644-4667 GCA_003517915.1 Oscillospiraceae bacterium
ATGGCCTATTCGCTTTTGGCCAGCCTGATAGTGGCGCTGACGCTGGTGCCGTCGCTGTCGTCAAGAATGCTCAGAAAATTCAAAAACAAGGAATACAGATATTTCGGACGTTTCGCCGGGGGCTATAAAAAAACTCTGAACTGGGTTTTGAACAAAAAAATCCTGACACTGGCCGTATGTGTTCTGCTGCTTATCGGCAGCAGCGTGATGCTGCTCGCCAGAGGCGCATCTTTTATCCCCTCTATGGACATGGGAGAGCTTACGGTGGAATATGAGCTGCCGGAAGACATTGAGATGGACGACGCCAAAAAGCTGGCCGATACGGTCGTCGAACGGGTTGAGGGGATTGAGGAAATCGAGACTATCGGGGCGATGATGTCCAGCGGGGGCATGATGTCGCTTATGGGTACCGGCATGGGTCCTGCGGGTGAGCCGACCTCAACGATGCTGTATATCAGGCTGCGTGAAGATATATCGCGCAGTGAAGCCGAAATAAACGCGGATATTATGGAGCGTCTTTCCGACCTAGAAATTGACCCGGTTGTCTCGGGCGCGGCGATGATGGATATGAGCGCGCTTGGGGGCTCGGGAGTATCGGTCGAAATCTACGGTAACGATCTGGACGATCTGCGCCAGACGGCGTCTGACGTCGCGGATGTGCTCGAAACGGTTGAGGGAACCAAGAACGTTTCGGATGGCATGGAGGACAATGAGCCGGAAATACGTTTTGTCATTGATAAAGAAAAGGCGATGAAAGAAGGGCTTACGGTTGCGCAGGTTTATCAGGAGATAAGCGCCGCGCTTAGCTCCGAAAAGGACTCGACAAGCGTGACGTATGACGGCGACAACTATGATGTTATTGTATTAAGCGGCGAGGCTGAGGAGCTGACTCCCGAGTTTATTGAAAATCATGAAATCGACGTGACGACGAGAGAGGGAGAGCAAAAGAAGGTCGCCCTTAGAAATATTGCTAAAATAGAGCGGACCGAAACGCTCAGCGCCATAAACCGCAGCGGCCAGCGCAGGTTTTTAACTGTGACGGCGGAAATCGCGGACGGATATAATGTCAGCCTTGTGGCCGCCGACGCGCGGGAAAAGTTGGAGGACGAAACGCTGCCTGAGGGCACCAGCTTCCAGTTTACGGGCGAAAATGAATCGATAAACGATTCTATGGGTGAGCTTGGGAAAATGCTGCTTTTGGGGCTTTTGCTCATCTATCTCATAATGGTCGCGCAGTTCCAGTCGCTTAAATCCCCGTTTATCGTGATGTTCACCATTCCGCTTGCCTTTACCGGAGGATTTATGGCGCTGCTCATCACCGGAAAGGATTTCAGCATAATCGCCATGATCGGCCTTATTATGCTGTGCGGAATAATCGTAAACAACGGTATTGTGCTCGTGGATTATATCAATCAGCTCAGGCATGAGGGTATACCCAAGCGCGAGGCAATTTTACAGGCGGGTGTTACCCGTATGCGGCCGATTTTAATGACCTCGCTGACAACCATCATGGGACTTATGGTTATGGCGCTCGGAGTAGGCGACGGCGGGGAAATGATGCAGCCGCTGGCGATTGTAAGCGTTGGAGGCATGGTGTTTGCCACGATGCTCACCATGTATGTAATTCCGGTGATGTACGACGCGTTTTTCAGAAAGGATAAAATCCGGAGGATTGAGGACGAGTTAAAAGAACCCGATAAAACCGAACCGGAGAAACCCGAGACAGAGAAGGAACCGATTTAGGTATGAAGAATTTCTTGGCAAGGCTGCTTAATATGCTGGTGGGTTTGATGCTGTACGCACTGGGGATCGTCCTGACCATAAACGCGAATGTCGGTTACGCTCCCTGGGAGGTATTCCACGTAGGGCTTGCGGACACCGTCGGCTTAACCATAGGCATGGCGTCTATAATCGCGGGCGTCGTAATAGTTATAATTGTCACGGCAATGGGGGAGAAGCTGGGGCTTGGAACCATTGCGAGCATGATACTGACCGGAGTATTCATAGATATTATTGTCCTGCTAGATGTGATCCCCGCGGCGGGCAATCTCGCCATAGGAATAGTCATGCTTGTGGCGGGGATGTTCATAATTGCGCTCGGCTCCTATTTTTACATGAAGGCGGCTTTCGGCGTTGGCCCCCGGGACAACCTTATGGTCGTGTTGACCCGAAAGACGAAAATCCCCGTGGGCGTGTGCCGGTTGCTGGTAGAACTGCTTGTAACTTTCATAGGCTGGCTTTTAGGCGGCATGGTAGGCATCGGTACGGTGATTGCGTTTGTCGCGATAGGCGTCTGCGTCCAATTGGTTTTCACTCTTTTCAAATTTGACGTCACTGCGCTTGAGCATGAGACTTTAAAAGATACCTTTTCGGGAATGAGACGGAGGAAACGCTGATGGCGATTCGTGAGGTAAGGGAATACTTCAAGCGCTTTGGAATGGAAGACGAAATAATGGAATTCGAGGTTTCGAGTGCGACGGTTGAATTGGCCGCCGAGGCGCTTAACTGTGAACCGCGGCGTATTGCGAAGACCCTGTCGTTTATGGTTAACGGACTATGTATCTTGGTTGTGACGGCGGGCGACGCAAAGATTGATAATACAAAATATAAAGCTGAATTTGCGACAAAAGCCAAGATGCTGTCTCCCGAAGAAACTTTTGAAATTGTAGGTCATGCGATTGGCGGAGTTTGTCCGTTTGGGATAGGTGACGGCATTGCCGTATATCTCGATATATCGCTCAAAAGGTTTACAACGGTTTTTCCGGCATGCGGAAGCGGCAATAGCGCCATAGAGCTTACGATTTCGCAGTTGGAGCGATTTTCAAATTGCAGGGAATGGATTGACGTATGTAAAGGTTGGAACTCTGAAGCGTTGTGAACGGCTAAAAATTATTGTGTATCCGACGAAACAGGAAAAGCGAGGACGAAGGCATAAACAGGTAACCGTGGATAGGCTGTAGTTTTTCCTAGTCAACAATATCACAACTAAAAATTTGAATGTTAATATGCGTTGCTTGTAGCAA
>DOZQ01000228.1:0-1827 GCA_003517915.1 Oscillospiraceae bacterium
TTGAGCCGATTTATTACCTCCTTTATTTTTCAATTTGTGCAAACCTAACACTATGCCACAATTGTTTGGCACAAATAAATATTATATATATATTTCGAGAAACAAAGTTGTGTATTTATTATAGGGCAAATCCTAGAGAAGAAGTATGGATTATTGTCTCGTGAACATGTATTATCGTCTCAGTTTAATTCTATTTGACATAAAAATTTTACTTAAAAGATAAAATACATAAAGAATACCGTAAAGCGGGACGGCCTTACGGATCATCCCGCTCTGCGGTATTCTTTATATGGGGGTTGTGGTTTTACTTATTTATAGCCGTTATTTGTGTTCGTGCCCTTGACCTTGACCTTATAGCCGGGATTGTTCACGTCGGTTTGATTTTGCGGACTGGGATCGATAGGTTCACCGGGAACGACCCCTCCGGCCGCCGCCCGTTTCTTTTTCTTGGANNACCGGGTTCACTGGGAACGGCCCCACCGGCGGCGGCCCGTTTCTTTTTCTTGGATTTGCTCATCTCTCTCACCACACTTTCGCCTGATTACTTACAAGCTTAGTATGGTCGGGGATTTTACAGTTATACAAAAATATCCAATATTTTATGGTTTTTTTCACAAAGCGTTCGCCATTCGCATTTGCCACAAATGCGTTGGATATCGGAACAGAGCGGTTTTATAATGCCGGCGGCTTTATTCCATGTCATACGCACGCCCGGACTCAGCTTAGTGCGCGAAAAAACCTCTGCGTCGATGGCTTCGGGATTTCCAGAGGCGCAGACGCCGCCGCTTTTATGGGGGCAGTGCGAGCAGATATCATCACAGCCGCTTACAAGGCACAGCTCTTCACCGTTTTTCAGCCGTGCCAATACCTTCGCCATATGCCGCGTGAAGCCGTCTGAGTAGCCTTTTCCCACAAAATGCGAAAGACAAAGCAGATGATGCGCACGCAGAAAAACACTCATATGAATACTCCTTATTTTAAGTGGTTTGACTATAAAGCACAGGCCTTATTTTGGCAAGCGCCGGATAAAGCAGCAGTAAGGCGGAGCATTTTATAGCGGCACCTGGAAGAAACGGCCACACGCAAAGCGAGAACGCCGCCCGGATAGTGGTGCCGTAGCTTACCGTAAACCAAAGCGTACCGACAGCATAGGTGCAAAAAGTGAATATAACAAGTCCCGTGGCCAAACGTATTATATCTAACCGGAAACTGTCGGCACGGTTTACAAATTTGAAGCCCCTGTTCAGCAGCAGCGACAAGAAAAACACGCCGGGTAAAAATCCGATTAAAAAGCCGCCGGTCGGTCCGGCCAATATGCCCAAGCCACCAGTAAAACCGGAATAAACCGGCAGGCCGACAGCGCCAAGCAGCACATAAGTCCCTGTTGCCGCCAGTGCCTCGGCAGGGCAGAGCAGCGCGCCGCAGAGTGTGACCGCGAAGGTTTGAAGGGTAATGGGAATCAGGGGCAGCGGGATTTCAAAAACCCCCAAAACCACAAGCAAAGCGGTGCAGACGGCACAGCGGATAAGCGCGCGGGTGCGGGTTCTGACGGAAGTGGAGTCCATATGCAAAATCTCCTCCTCTTATACACTGATTTTTCACAGTATATCATGGGTGGAGAGTAATTGTCAACCTATAAAAATGATAGGTTGACAATTGGGCCGGATACGTATATTCACTTTATAGTTGGGGTTGACTGTACTGTATGCCGTACATTTCCCCGAGCACCGTCCAGTTCTGCGGGAACAGGCGGCCTATCGTCCAGTAGCTGACGCCGCTAAGGCCGTATTCATCCACCAACAGCAGCTTGTCGTAAATGCTTTTCGC
>DOZQ01000228.1:1879-6493 GCA_003517915.1 Oscillospiraceae bacterium
GCGTTTTTGCTCATGGCAAGCAAAACCGCCTCGTGGTTCCCAATCGATTTCGCGGCTGTACCCTCCTTATATGGTAATGTCCAGTCATAGCCGTAATTGGGTATGCCCATGAGGATTTTTTCACGGGGGATGACGCTCACCGCGTAATCCAGCACGGCGCGCACCTTGTCGGCCGGGGCGACGGCCATCGGGCTGCTGTAGGTATATCCCCACTCGTAGGTCATGATTATAACCTGGTCGCAAATTTGGCCGTGCGCCTCATAATCATGCCCCTCATATAAAATCCCCTGCTGATTTGAGCTGTGCTTGGGGGCGACGGCCGAGGTGAGGGAATATCCCGAGGCGTGCATAAGCCCGGCGGCCTTTCGCAAAAAGCGGTTATAGCCTTCGCGGTCGCCGGGGAAGATATATTCAAAGTCAACGTCTAGGCCGTCATAGCCTTTTTTGCGCATTATATCGAGCACGTTTTGCATCAGGGTATCCTGCGCGGTTTCATCGCTGAAAATTGAATGCGCCAGCTCGCCGCTGAAATTCCCTTCTACATCGATATTGGTTATAACCATCCTGGGCGAGGCTTCAAAGGTAAGCGCGCATTGTATCAGCCACAGGTCGTTTATCGGACTCAGGCTCCCGTCCTTCAGCGCGTGATAGCTGAAAATGCTCAAATAACTCAAATGGGGCAGGGCGGCTCTCAGCTCCTCACAGCCGGTGTCGGGATAGGCATAGCCGTTGATTCCCGCTTTTTTTGGGGATTTTGGTTTAGATATGTAGATTTTTTCGCCGGTTCTTATCATATCCGACGTGGTGATTTGAGGATTGACGGCCAGCAGCTCCTCAGGGGTCATGCCGAAAATATCGGCTATGCGGCTCAGCGTATCCCCGGGTCTTATGATATATACCGGCGGGGTGATTAAAACAAGCGTCTGCCCGGGAACAATGCTCAAATCTCCGGGGATGCGGTTGTCGCAGCGGAGCTTTTCGGGGGCGATGCCGTAGCGCCTGAAAATGCCGTAAAGCGTATCTCCCTTTTGGACGGTATAAATAAGCATTAAAACACAACCTTTTCGCAGTTCATACTACAAAATATGAAAAACGCGAAAAGGTGTGAAAAAATTCGTATTATTCGACAGGATTTGGCACATTCTGCCATTGGTCGATTTTTCGGGGGAAAATAAAAACAACCACCCTCTTGGGTGATTGCTTTAAAGTGTCGGCATTACCTATTTTCCCGGGCAGTCTCCCGCCAAGTATCTTCGGCACAAATGAGCTTAACTACCGTGTTCGGGATGGGAACGGGTGGACCCTCACCGTAATCAACACCGACTGTTTTTTGCCGTCCTGTCCTGACGACGATAGTTATTATAGCAGGACATATTATAAAATGCAAGCCTTTTTTTCATTTTTTTTATTTTTTATTTTTTGAGGCTGATTTGAAGCTAATCTATTATCTCGCCAACAAACCCGGGAGTGACGCCCGCCGCGTTGCCTTCGTCCGTGTCGATATGCATCGCTAAACGGAAATTTTCATTTACGCGCACAACCACGTCGTCATAAACCGTGCGCCTGTTTTCGCTGTCTATTGCCACCTTTACCGTCTGACGATCCTTGAGATTATAGCCCTCGGCGTCTTTAGGAGTCAAATGGATATGCCGCTTGGCCGCTATAACGCCGCAGCTGGGCTCCACCTCGCCGGCGGGACCGGTGATCTTGCAGCCCGGAGTCCCCTCTATATCGCCCGATTCGCGCACCGGCGGGACAAGCCCCAGACCCCTCGCGTCGGTCAGGGAAAGCTCCACCTGTGTCGCGGGGCGCACCGGCCCTAAGATTATCACGTTTTTAAGCTCCCTTTTCGGGCCGGTGACCGTCACCCGTTCCTCGCAGGCGAACTGCCCGGGCTGTGAAAGCTCTTTGGTGTAACGCAGCTCATAGCCCTCCCCAAATAAAATGTCCAAATCTTTGCGGCTGACATGAACATGCCGCGCGGAAACCTCTACCAATACCGGTTTTGACATAAATTTTTTCTCCTATCTTTTTTATATATTATAGTTCTGGATAAGCACTGATTAACGGTAAGCGGTGTAGTAGCATGTAAAAGCTAAAACTTTACATGCTAGTTGTTCCAATATTTCCTGTCCAGGCTTCTGTACTGAATGGCCTGGGATATGTGAGGGGTGTCTATGCGCTCGCTCCCCTCGAGATCGGCTACGGTTCTCGAGACCTTTAAAACGCGGTCATAGGCCCTGGCCGACATACCCAGACGCTCGAACGCAGCGCTCAGCAGCCGTTCAGCCGCCGGGGTCGTGACGCATATATCATGGAGCATGGAGCTCGAAAGCCGGGCGTTGCAGGTGACGCCCGTGCCGAAATACCGTTTTTCCTGGAGTGACCGCGCCGCGTTGACCCTTTTTCTTATTTCGGCGGAGCTTTCCGCCTGTGAGCGGTCGCTTAGCTCTTCGTAAGGGGCGGGGGGAACCTCGACGTGAAGATCCAGCCGGTCGAGCATCGGGCCGGATACGCGGCTCAGATAATTGGCCACCGCCGATTTGCGGCAAGTGCAGTTTCTTGATGGGTGCCCGTAAAAGCCGCAGGGGCAAGGATTCATCGCCGCGACCATCATGACCGAGCAGGGGTAGGTAAGTGTGCCGGATACCCTGGAGATGGTCACATTGCCGTCTTCAAGGGGCTGGCGCAGCACCTCCATCGCCGCCCTTGAAAATTCGGGAAGCTCGTCCAAAAACAGTACGCCGTTATGCGCCAGGGAGATTTCTCCCGGCCTTGGGATAGTGCCGCCGCCCGACAACCCGGCGGGGGAAATGGTGTGATGGGGGCTGCGGAAAGGGCGGCGGTCGATAAGCGGCTGACCCGGCTGCAAAACCCCGACTATAGAGTGCAGCTTGGTGGTTTCCATAGATTCTGGGAAGGTCATATCCGGCAAAATTGAAGGCAGGCGCTTGGCCAGCATGCTTTTGCCCGCTCCAGGCGGGCCTATGAGCAACAGGTTATGCCCGCCGGCCGCCGCGATTTCCAGTGCGCGCTTGGCCGCCTGCTGACCCTTCACGTCGGAAAAATCCGGAAGGGGAGGAAGGCGCGGCGGAGGAAAATCCTCGCGGGAGACCGGATTTATCGCTTCGCGCCCGCTTAAATGCCTTATGAGCTTTTCCACCCGATCAACCGGATATACCTCTACGCCGTCCACCACCGAACCCTCGGCCGCACTTAAATACGGGACGAACATCCGCTTTATGCCCCGTTCTCTTGCCTTTATTGCCATACTTAAAATCCCGTTTACCGGCCTGACGTCGCCCGACAGCGACAGCTCGCCTATGAAAGCGCTGCCCGAAAGCTCACAGCCAAGCTGCCCGGTCGCCTTTAACAGCGCAAGCAAAATCGGCAGATCGTAAATCGGGCCTTCTTTTCTTATATCCGCCGGGGCAAGATTGACTGTGATATGCCCGAGCGGAAACTCAAAGCCGCTGTTTTTCATAGCCGAACGCACCCGCTCGCGGGATTCGCGCACCGATGTGTCCGGCAGGCCTACAATATCAAACATCGGCAGCCCGCCCGAAAGATCCGCCTCGACCTGCACCTCAAAGGCGTCCATGCCGTAAATGCCGAGGCTAGTAAGCTTAGCGAACACGCCGTCACCCCTTTTATCGTTGATTTAATCGGATTTTGTGCGATTTGTAATCACCCGTGTAATTGTTTTTGCCGCAGAGCGGGATTTTAGCATCAGGAACGGCGCAGGGAGCATTCCCTACATGGAATGCGGGACATCCCGTAGGGGCGAATTGTAATCGCCCGTTTGATTGTTTTTGCCGCAGAGCGGGATTTTTTGCATTAGGAACGACACAGGGGTCGTTCCCTACATGGAATGTGTTTTTACTCAGCTTAAAGCTGATCGCGGCGTTTTTTCCTGAGCCTCTGCCGCTGCTCGCCCTGCCAGAAATTGAAAATTTCTTCATCGCTTTCGGGTTTAAGGCCCGGTACCTCTTTGGGGCGGTTTTCGGAATCCAGCGCGACGAACACTATGTAAGCGCGGTTGACCAGCTTTCTGAGGCCTGAAAGCTCCTCGGTGTAGGTATCCACCTTCACCTCCATCGAGGTTCGGCCCGCGTAGGTCATTTCTCCTATGAGAACCAGCGTGGAGTTTACCCGCACCGCCGCTTTGAATTCCAGCGAATCTATCGCGGCGGTTGTGACCTCGCAGTGGGCGTGGCGGCGCGCCACCACAGCGCCTACCGTGTCTATCCACTGCATGAGCTTGCCGCCGAACAGCCGCCCGGCCCCGTTTATGTGGGAGCCGAAGACTATATGCACCTGCTCGGTTTTAGAGTGTTTTACAGTTTTTTCGTTTTCAGCCATGCCGCGCTCCCTCCAATGTTAATATATAAGTTAAATATTCAGATAAACCGTGCGCTTGTGGCGGTGCGCGTAAACGCTCAGCACAAGCCCCACGCCGAGATAAAGACAGATAAGCGAGGTTCCGCCGGCCGAGAAAAACGGAAGGGTGACGCCGATTACCGGCAGTACCGACAGGCACATCCCCAGATTGATAACCGACTGCGCCGCGACCATAGCGAACATGCCGGTGCATATTATCATGCCGGTTTTATC
>DOZQ01000250.1:0-6901 GCA_003517915.1 Oscillospiraceae bacterium
CAGCGCGGCCTGTTTCGCCGCGTGTATAAGCGTGCCGTCCCCTCCTATGGCGACGGCAAGATCACAGACATCCAGCATATCCTCCGCCGGCATATAAACCCCTTGAGTCTGCTCCGGCAACTTTGAGGCGATCAGCGGCTGAACTCCTATCCCGTTTAAAAACTCACAAAACGCGACGCAGGCTTTATGTGCGCCCTTTTTTTTGAAGTTTGGTATAACCGCAACCTTCATAGCCTGCCTCCTGTACCTAGTTAGATTTCCATATTATGTGCGGCCGTTACGACCGACTGAATATCCTGAGCTGAAATCTCGTTTTTTTGTCTGCCGTCCTTTGAAAGCAACAGCAAATATTCAATATTTCCCTGCGGACCCCTGACCGGCGAAAAATCCAACGCTAGTGCCGAATATCCGTGCTTTACCGAAAAATCCGTCACATGCTCGGTCACCTCACGGTGAACCGAGGGTTCTCTAACAACGCCTTTTTTCCCAACCTTTTCTTTGCCCGCCTCAAACTGAGGCTTAATCAGGCACACGGCCATAGCTCCCGGCCTTTGCAGCGGGAACAGCGCCGGCAGAATTAAATCAAGTGAAATGAATGAAACATCAGCCGAAGCAAAATCCAAGGGTTCTGGGATCTGCTCCGGCGTTATATAACGGAAATTCGTGCGTTCAAGACTCACGACCCGGCTGTCCGAACGCAGCTTCCAGTCGAGCTGCCCGTACCCTACGTCGACCGCGTAAATCTTCGCGGCGCCGTTTTGCAGCATACAGTCGGTAAAGCCGCCGGTAGATGCCCCGATATCAGCCGCCGTGACCCCATTTAAATCCAGCTGGAAAACTCTCAATGCCTTTTCAAGCTTATATCCGCCGCGGCTGACATACGGCATCCCCTTGGAGCGAACCTCAATAATATCTTTTTCCACAGTCTGCACGCCGGGTTTTTCGGCTCTTACGCCGTTTAAATAGACCTCGCCTGCCATGACAAGAGCCTTGGCTTTTTCTCTGCTGGAAACAAGCCCGCGTTCAAACAGCGCGGTATCCAGCCTGATTTTTTCCGGCAATGAACATAAGACTCCTTTATCTGGATTTAGACTCCAATATAACCTCGGTCATACCCCGCGCATCCAGTTTAAACCGGCGCAGAATCACATCGCTCGGCGCCTGCGGAATAAAGCGGTCATCAATGGCCGTGATATGATAGCTGCCTTTATATCCCTTCTGCAAAAGCTTTGCCGCCGTATGCTCCGCTATGCCGCCCGAACGGATCCCCTCTTCAAAGAAAAACAGCTTGTCATAATCCATAAGCATATCAAACAGGCTGTCCGGCAGGGGCTTTATGCGGTTGAGCTTAACTATTTGTACCGGAGTGTCCTTTTCTTCAAGCTCACGCGCGGCTTCGCAGGCATGGGCAAACAGTCTGCCGTAGGTAATAATCGCCGTGCCGGATCTCGACCCGTATAAAGAAAACGGCGATTCTGACGGCTGATAATCGGCGGGAAGTACCGGCTGCGCGCCGCGCGGATAGCGTACCGCCGCTACGCCGTCTACATCATAAACCGCCAAATGCAGCGACAAAAACAGCTCCTGATAATTGGCGGGCGAAAAAACCGTCACACCCGGAATAGTGTTTAAAAACGCGGCGTCAAATACACCCTGATGGGTTTCCCCGTCCTCTCCGACGATTCCCGCACGGTCGACGGCCAGCACTATTTTGCATTTTTGAATCGCGGCATCGTGCAGTATCTGATCGTAGCCGCGCTGTAAAAACGAGGAATAGACCGCAAACACCGGCACCATTCCCTTAATCGACATACCGCAGGCAAATGTCACCGCGTGCTCCTCCGCTATACCCACGTCATAAAACCGGTCTTTAAAATAATTCTTAAAGCTTTGCAGCCCGGTGCCCTCGGTCATCGCGGCCGTAATGGCGCAGATTCTGTCGTCCTCTTCGGCCAAACTGCAAAGATACTGCCCCATCTGATAAGAAAAATTGTCCTGACTGTCGCAAAATGGGTCTCCTGTTTCAATGTCAAAGGCGGGTACCCCGTGAAACTGCTTGGGATTTTGCTCCGCAAAGCTGTAGCCCTTGCCCTTTACCGTGTTTATATGCACAAATGCCGGGCGCTTCATTTTTTTCGCGGTAGCCAGTATAGTGGTAAGCTTGCCTAAATCATGGCCATCTACCGGCCCTAAATATGAAAATCCCATATCCTCAAACATATTGCTTGTGTACATCATATTTTTAAGGCCGCGCTTTAATCTTTCGAGCCCGCTTTTTATTCCGGCGCCTATGAAAGGGATCTTTCCAAAAAACCCAATAAATCGGTTTTTGATAGCATAATAAGACGGCTTTGAGCGGATAACCGCCAGATACCGCGCAATAGCTCCAACATTCTTTGAGATGGACATCTTATTGTCGTTCAAAATGACAATGAGCTTGCTGCCGGCCTTGCCGGCGTTGTTAAGCGCCTCATAGGCCATTCCGCCGGTCAATGCCCCGTCTCCTATGACCGCGATGACATAATCGTCCTTCATTTTATAATGATTCGCACGGGAAATACCGAATGCAGCTGAGATAGAAGTGCTGCTGTGTCCGGCGATAAACGTGTCATATTCGCTTTCAGTCGGACGCGGAAATCCCGACAGGCCGTTCTCTTTCCTTAAAGTGTCAAAACGGTGCTGTCTGCCGGTGAGCAGCTTATGGGTATAGGACTGATGTCCCACGTCGAAAACTATTTCGTCCCGAGGGCAGTCAAATACAAAGTGCATTGCGACGGTCAGTTCCACAACCCCTAAATTTGAGGCTAAGTGACCGCCGTTTTCCGAAACTGCGGCGATCAGTGTCTCCCTTATTTCATCACAGAGTGCCGGAAGCTGCTTAATATTCAGTTTTTTTAAATCTGCCGGCGAATTAATCCGCTTTAGGAGATTGCCTTCTCGCATTCATCTTTCCGCTCCAATATTATAATCTTTCCACAATTTCTTTTGTGTCCAGCGCGATAACCTTTTCCTCATTGGTCGGAATCACAAACACGCGGATTTTTGAGCCGGGCAGGGTGATCTCACCCTCTATTCCGCCGAGTATTTCCATGTTTCGCACGCTGTCAAAATCTACCCCGAACACCGAAAGATTCAGGCAGATGTCCTCCCGGTGATTGCGGACATTCTCACCTATGCCGCCAGTGAATACAATCGCGTCTACACCGTTCATCGCGGCCATATACTGCCCTATATATTTGCGTATCTGATATCGCAGCATTTTGAGCGTAAGCGCGGCACGTTGATTTCCATCCAAAGCGGCCTTCTGCACATCCCGGTCGTCGCTGGATACGCCGGAAACCCCCAAAGCACCAGACTTTTTATTTAAAATGTCGATGATCTCCGAGGGGCTCAAGCCTTCTTTTTCCATAATATATGTCACCGCCGAAGGATCGACCGCTCCGGTGCGGGTTCCCATCATAAAGCCGTCCAGCGGGGTAAAGCCCATGCTGGTATCCACACTTTTGCCGCCATTTACGGCAGTTATGGAAGAACCGTTGCCCAAATGGCAGGTGATTATTTTTAAATCCTTTATGTCTTTATTCATAAGCTCGGCGCACCGTTTGCTTACAAAGCGGTGCGAGGTGCCGTGAAATCCATAGCGGCGAATCTGATATTTCTCATAATATTCATATGGCAGCGCGAACATATACGCTTCCTCCGGCATGGTCTGGTGGAAAGAGGTGTCGAATACCATAACCTGTGGGACGCTCCCGCCCAAATTATCCAGGCAGGCGTTAATCCCCTGCACCGCCGCCGGATTATGCAGCGGAGCCAATTCACAAAGCTCGTTTATTCTTTTTAAGTTTTCTTCGTTTACTTTCACCGAATGCGAAAAATGAGAGCCTCCCTGCACCACCCGGTGCCCCACGGCAGAAATTTCTCCCATTGAAGCGATAACGCCATTTTCCGGGTCGGTCAAATATTTGGACAAAACCTCAAACGCGGCCGTATGATTCGGCATTTCGACATCGGCGGAAACCTCCGCACCCGAAAAGGCCGTCTGCTTGAAGCGCCCGTCGATTCCTATGCGCTCACATACGCCCTTTGCCAGCACAAGATCACGTTCTATATCAAACAACTGATATTTCAGCGAGGAACTTCCGGCATTAATAACCAGAATTTTCATTTTACCACTCCTAGATTTTTATAAAGACTTCAACTATAATAATATAGTATATCTATGGTTTTATTTCAACTGTTTATTCAGTAAAAGGAGCTTAAAGCTTGAAAATTTCCGGTATTATCGCGGAATACAATCCTTTTCATGCAGGACACGCCTATCAGATAGCCGAAATACGCAAGCAAGGGGTCACCCATGTCGCCGCGGTGATGTCCGGGCATTTCATGCAGCGCGGGGATATCGCGGTCTGCTCAAAATGGTCGCGCGCAAAAGCCGCCCTTTTAAACGGGGTGGATCTGGTTATCGAACTGCCTGTCACATTTTCACTTGCTCCGGCAAAACGCTTCGCCTGCGGCGGCGTTTACATTTTAGATGCAATGGGATGTATAGATCAGATTTCCTTTTCGGCCGAAACCCCCAAGATTTCTCTGCTGAAATCCGCCTGTGAAGCGGCGGAGTCGGAGGAAATATCCATGCGTCTAAGAGAATATCTGGCGGAGGGTATGACCTTCGCCGCCGCGCGCTCACGGGCGGCCGGGGATTTATTCGGTACTGAGATTTCAGAAGTTCTCCAAATGCCCAATAATATTCTGGCAGTCGAATACCTAAGCGCGCTGAAACGCCTGAATTCGCATATACTCCCCTTTTGCGTTAGGCGCACGGCTGAGCACGACGGCGAAAGTGAGAGCTCACTTAACGGCCGACAATATCTAAGCGCTTCAAAAATACGCGAGTATCTTAAACATGGACGCATGGATGATGTACGTGCATACATGCCAAAATCCGCCCTTGACTGCCTTTTGGAAGAAAACCGGCTAGGGTGGATGCCCTGCGATATAAATACGCTTGAGACGGTTCTTCTCGCAAATCTCCGGGCTATGAGCCGGGAGGAAATCGCGCGACTCCCCGACGTAGGCGAGGGGCTAGAAAACCGAATTTATGCCGCCGTGAGACAGGCTATTTCTATGGAGCAATTGCAACAGCTTATAAAAACCAAGCGTTATCCGCTCGCTCGCATCAGGCGGATTCTGCTATGCGCGCTCATCGGCATAAAAAGCGACGAACTGGCTGACGCTCCCGCCTACATCCGGGTTTTGGGATTTAATACCAAAGGATGTGAAATTCTGCGGGTTATGCGTGAGTCGGCCAGGCTGCCGATTGTAATGAAAGCCGCCGATGCCGGAAATTTATCCGACAAGGCGAAAAATCAGTTCGCGGCGGAAGCCTTGGCAACCGATATTTACGCGCTCTCCTTTCCTGAAAAACGCCCCTGCGGCCTTGAAATGACTGAAAATATAATCCGATTCATATAAAAATTGTAATTATATTGAAATTGTATTAATTTTTTTTAAACTTATGTGTATAAACGCCGGCATTCTGAGCAGACTAAGCCTTGAAACTACAAATAGGAGTTGAAATCAATGCTTGACAGAATATCTCTGATCTTAGTTATTATCGGCGCAATCAACTGGGGAAGCATCGGTCTTTTTCAGTTTGATATCGTGTCGTGGCTGTTTGGTGGTCAGGGCGCAATCGTAAGCAGAATTATATATACACTTATCGCATTGGCCGGTATCTGGTGCATTTCACTGTTATTCCGCGAACGCGACGAATTGGCGGAACGAGTCGAGAAGTAAAAACAAAACTATAAATCCGCGCCGGCCAGTAATTGGCCGGCGCGGATTTTATTTTGATGCGGAAATAATCTTTTTAAAATGCGCGAATTGGTTTTCAATTATATCTTCTGTAATGCTGCCGGACAATGACATTGTTTCCATACCGCTTAGCACAAATAATATGGTATGCGCCAGATTAGAAATTTCTTTCTTTTTTATCTTGCCCTTATCCGCGCCATATTTAAGTATTTTAATAAGAAGATATTTTGTGCCGAAAAACTGTTTTATGTAATAATTCTTATCATCCGATTCTCTGTGCATAAGATAATATTCAAATAGTGCTTGAAGCAAGCCGCGGTTCGATCCCAAAAGCTTTTGCTTTTGTAGCCCGAAAAATATTTCAGTCAGCTGCTTAAAGGATTTCGAGCCATCCATGTCCAAACCGGTAGTATCCAGCTGCATATCACGGTTTTTAAGCACCCCTAAAAACACTTCATCCACATTGGAAAAATAGAGATACAGTCCTCCCCTGCTGATTTCACACGCTTCCACAATATCCGACATGGTCACGGCGCTGTATCCCTTTTCTCTGAAAACCTTTTCGGCTTGCTCGGTTATATACTGCTTTTTTATCTCAGACTTTTTGGCCATGATTTCCCCCAAGGCTCATATTATTGTGACACTCATGTCATAATAATATGATTTTTTATACCGTTTGTCAAGTAAAATAACGCCAAATTGTAATTTATATAATATATTTTTAAATTGTACATACGAGATAAATTTATAGTACTTTTGATAAAAAATCCTTTGCGCGCGGATTTTTGGGGGCGCTAAAGAATTCCTCCGGAATCCCCTGTTCCAATATCATACCCTCATCCATAAATAAAATTCGGGTGCCAACCTCTTTAGCAAAACCCATTTCATGGGTCACCACGACCATCGTCATACCCTCGTTTGCCAGCTCCTTTATAACCTCCNNCATCTCGTGCGTGACGACGACCATGGTCATCCCGTCGCGCGCTAAGCTTCGCATGACGTCGAGCACCTCACCGACCATTTCGGGGTCAAGCGCGCTTGTCGGCTCGTCAAACAGCATCACGTCCGGATTCATGGCAAGCGC
>DOZQ01000250.1:6916-15958 GCA_003517915.1 Oscillospiraceae bacterium
CCGGCCTTTTCTAAAAGCCCCACCCTTTTTAAAAGCGCGTCCGCCTTTTCCTCGGCTTCTTCTTTAGTTTGCAGCTTTAAAAGCGTCGGCGCTAAAGTGATATTCTGTTTAACGGTCAAATGCGGAAACAGGTTAAAATGCTGAAATACCATGCCCATGCGCTGCCGCAGCCTGTCAATGTCGCAGTAGGGCGAATTTATCTGTTCGCCCTCAAACCATATCTCACCGCTCGTGGGGGTTTCAAGCAGATTTAAACAGCGCAGAAAGGTCGACTTGCCCGAACCCGACGGTCCTACAATAACAACCTTTTCGCCCTTGGTAATCTCTTCGTTAATTTCCTTTAAAACCTCAAGCGAGCCGTCGAAGGTCTTTGTCAGATTTTTAACGCTTATCACTTTGCCGCAGCCTCCTTTCCAGCATGGAAAACAACCGGGTTAATATCCCGGTGACAATCAGGTAAAGAATGGCGGCCGCAATCATCGGAATCCACGGGTCATAGGTCCGTCCCTTGATCAAATCCGCCACCTTGGTAAGGTCGCTGAGCGCTATATAGCCGACGATAGCGGTTTCTTTGATCAGTACGATAAATTCGCTGACGTAGGTAGGCAGAAAGTTTTTTATCGCCTGCGGCATAACCACGCGGATCATGGCCTGCGTTTTATTAAGCCCCAGCGAACGCGCCGCTTCCGCCTGCCCCGCGTCCACCGCCAGAATTCCGCCGCGCATAATCTCGGCGACATAAGCGCTGCTGTTGAGTCCAAACGCTATGGAGGCAATTAAGACGGGCGGCACGGTCGCCCTTGCGAACACGCCGTAATAGATTATGAGAAGCTGCAAAACCATTGGCGTTCCGCGGATAATCGTTATGTAAGCCATTGCGGACCACCGAAAGATTTTCCATTTTGAAAGCTTGCCAAGACAAAGCACAAGCCCAAATATGGTGCTGAATACTATAGCCAGCAGCGAGATAATAAGCGTAACGCCAAGGCCATCCAGTATGCTCTGCCACCGATCCTGATAGATCAAATTCTGATAGATTCTGTCCCAGATGGTCACCCTGTACCCCCCTTTATTTTGCCGTTATACAAAAAGTGAAACTACAGCAGACAATTAAGCGCCTGCTGTAGTTTTATTATCTTTTACATTGATCAACTACCTTGATCAAAAACTGAAAGCCTTAAAAGATTTTAATTCCCGCCCTCGGCGCTTGTTTTTCTCACGATTATAACCTGTGACGCACTGTAGTAAGGATCGGTAAAGTCAACGCTCAGCAGCCTTTCCTCGGTCACGCTCATACCTGACATGACTATATCCACCTTGCCGCTGGTCAGCGCAAGAATCAGGCTGTCGAAGTCGGAGCCTACCATTTCAAGCTCTTTACCCATATCATCCGCTATTTCCTGGCAGATTTCCACGTCAAAACCGATGATCTCGTCCTTTTCACCCATCATTTCAAACGGCGGGAAATCCGGGCTGGTTCCTACCTTAAAAGATTCGGTTCCCTTAGGCTCATAGGCTGGAAGCTTGCTGGTGTCGGTTCCGGTTATGTACGCTTCAAGAAATGTGTCGTAGGTTCCGTCATCCTGAATGCGTTTAAGTGTAGCGTTGATTTGATCTACAAGCTCGGTTTCGCCCTTGCGCACCGCAATCGCGTATTCTTCCTCGGTCAAGGGAGTTTCCAAAATCATAAGGTCAGAGTAATTCTCGATCAGACGCTTGGCGGGCATCTCATCGATAACAATCGCGTCCAGCCTTTTGTTTTTAAGATCCAGCACCGCATCCGCAGGTGTTTTATAGGATTTTACTTCCGCGTCCTTGACATTTTCCGCGTCGCTTACATAGGATTCCCCGGTAGTGCCCTGCTGCACACCGATAATCTTGCCCTCAAGATCCGCAGCACCCGAAATAAACACCGTTTCCTCGCTACCGACACAGCCCGCCAGCACAGACAGCATAAGTACCGCCGCCAACACCAAAGCAATTTTCCTTTTCATTAAAACACTCCTCTTTTCATGTTCAATATATACAAATAATGTATTAAATGCATTTATAATTATAACCTATTATTCTGTCAAAATCAATAATTTTCTTGCAAAAACAAGTCTGTCAGGCCGTAAACCTTTTACCCTTTGTATTTTTACTCATGTCCTCGCCAGTTTCGTCCTTCTTTTCGTCCTTCTCCTTTTGAGAACGCTCAAGATTCATACGCGCGTTTGCAAGCATGAGCTTAATGCGGTTTTCCTGGTTTATGCGGGTGGCGCCCGGATCATAGTCCACCGCGACTATATTAGACTGGGCATGATTTTTCTTTATTGCCCTTATCATGCCCTTGCCAACAACGTGATTCGGCAGGCATCCGAACGGCTGTGTGCACACTATGTCGGTGATTCCGTCTTCTATAAGCTCAAGCATCTCACCGGTAAGCAGCCATCCCTCGCCCATTTTATTGCCGTAGCCTAAATATCCCGCTACTTTTTCCTTTATGGACTCAAACGTACCCGGCGCACGGAAACTTGGATATTTTTTTACCGCCGCTATAAGCTCCCTCTGCCGGTTTTCCACATATTTTTGGAGCAGACCCGCGACAAATCGCTTGAGCGGATTCCCGCCGTACAACTCGACATCGACAGCACGATTGTTTATTTTAAATATAATAAAATCCAAAAGCCCCGGAACGACCGGCTCACAGTCCTCCGACAGCAGAAAATCCTCAAGGTTGTTGTTGCCCAGCGGCGCGAACTTCACATAAATTTCGCCCACTATGCCGACCCGTACCTTAGGCGTTTTAAGCACTTCTATTGACGCAAAATCCGCGACGATTAAGTCGAGATTTTTCCTGAACCTGCCGGCGTTTAAGTTTTTAAAGGATTTAAATTCCTCGGTCAGCCTTACCATCCATTTTTCCGACATTTCATCCGACACGCCGCCCTTTGTCTCATAGGGGCGGCACTGGTTGGCCAAAAGCACGATGATATCACCGTAAACCATAGCAAATATAAGGCTTAAAAGCAGCCTCAGATTGAGTTTAAAGCCCGGATTTTTATCCAGCCCCGAAAGGTTGAGCGAGATAACCGGCACAAATTCCAGCCCCGCCTTTGTAAGGGCCTTGCGCAGCAGGTAGATGTAATTGGACGCCCGACAGCCGCCGCCGGTCTGGGTGATGATAAGCGCTATTTTATGCGGATCGTATTTCCCCGACTGAACCGCCTCAATCAGCTGTCCTATCACCAGCAGCGCCGGATAGCACGTATCGTTATGCACATACTTAAGCCCGGTGTCCACAATCCCCCGGTGATTGCTGGTAAGCATATCCATTTTATAGCCCTCGGATTCAAAGCACCGCTTCATCATTGTAAAATGAATAGGAAGCATCTGCGGCATGAGTATTGTATACTCCTTTTTCATTTCCTTCGTGAAAAGCAGCCGCCCGCCGCCATCGTATATAAGCTCCGCCATTTATTTTGCTCCATTCCGCCGCCGCAGCGGCAAATACATTGAAACGTACATACAATTACATATTTGTGATTATATGCAACACATGTGTTGTGCCGGATTTCAGTCTGTTTCTTTTTTATAGTTGCCGAACTTGAAAACAGCACAGGATTTGCGAGGATATTTTTCGCCCCGCTAGGCGGAGGCGTGCGTCACATGCAGATATTCCGTACGACAACAACAAAGCGCGGCGAAAAACAGGCCGCAAAGACAAGCCTTTTTCAGGTTCGGTGACTATATCTCCGACGCGGCCAAAAGGCTTCTTATGCGTATCTTAACCGCGCCCAAATTATATATCTCGTCGATTTTCAGTTGGGTATAAAGCTTGCCCGAGCGCTCAAGTATCTCCCTTGTCTCGTCGCCGGTGATAGCGTCGATTCCGCAGCCGAAGGATACAAGCTGCACAAGCTGCATATCCTCCTGTCCCGCCACATACTCCGCCGCCCGGTACAGTCTCGAGTGATATGTCCACTGGTTGAGCACCTTGAATTTGCCTCCTGCCGCGTGATGAAATACGCTGTCCTCACTGAGCACGCATATGCCGAATGATGTGATCATCGAGTCAATTCCGTGGTTTATCTCGGGATCTATGTGATAAGGCCGCCCCGCGAGCACTATCATCGGCAGGCCGCGCTCTCTGGCGTATTTTACAATCCGTTCGCCCTCGTCTCTTATATCTTTTTCATACCGCTCATACGCCGCATAGGCTTTTTCCGCAGCCGAACGCACTTCACGCTCTGGTACATTGAACTCGCCGCCAAAATACTCGGCTGCTTTTTTTATGAAATCCTTTCGCCGGTGAAGCCCGAAATACGGCATTAAAAACTTTGCCCCGTGCAGCCGGTCGACATTGGCGGCCAAAAGCTCGGGATAATAGGCGACGACCGGACAGTTGTAATGGTTGTCGCTGTTCCCCTCGTCGAAATTATAGGGCATGCAGGGATAAAAAATCGTTTCGATTCCCATATCCAAAAGCGCCTCTATATGCCCGTGCAACAGCTTTGCGGGATAACAGACCGTATCGGACGGAATGGTGTACTGCCCCATAACATAAATTTTTCGGTTGGATTCGGGCGACAGCACAACCTCAAAGCCCAGTTCGGTAAAAAACGCGTGCCAAAACGGCAGGTTTTCATACATGTTAAGCCCCATCGGAATACCTATTTTGCCGCGCTTGCCCGCTATGCCCGCAAGCCCGCGCAGCTTATCATATTTGTATTTATAAAGGTTGGGCAAAGAGACTTTCTTTTTCTTGCCCGCTCCCCGCTCACACCGGTTGCCGGAGATGAATTTTCGTCCCCCCGCAAACTCGTTGACCGTAAGGCTGCACCGGTTTGTGCACAGCTTGCAGACCGCCGGCCGGGCCGAGTGGGTAAACGCGGCAAGCGCGTCCGGCCCGATAAGCGACGGCTCCTTTACTCCCGCGTCCTTTGCGGCGAGTGCCGCGCCGAACGCACCCATGATCCCGGCGATAGCGGGACGCACGACATTCATGCCAAGCTCCCTTTCAAAGCTGCGAAGCACCGCGTCGTTTAGGAAGGTACCACCCTGCACGACGATATTTTCGCCGAGCTCTTCGGCTCTGGCCGCGCGTATTACCTTATATATGGCGTTTTTCACAATGCTTATCGAAAGCCCCGCCGATATGTCCTCTACGCCGGCTCCGTCCTTCTGCGCCTGCTTGACCGACGAATTCATAAACACGGTGCAGCGTGAGCCCAAGTCGACCGCACGCCTAGCGAACAGGCCGAGCTTCGCGAACTCCGCGACCTCATAGCCAAGAGCCTTCGCAAATGTCTCGACAAACGACCCGCAGCCGGAGGAGCATGCCTCGTTGAGCATAATGCTGTCCACCGCGCCGTTTCTTATCTTGAAGCATTTCATATCCTGCCCGCCGATATCCAAAATAAAATCGACGTTTTTATTGAAATGCCTTGCGGCCGAAAAATGCGCCACCGTCTCGACCAGCCCGATATCCACCTGAAAGGCGTTTTTTATAAGCTCCTCACCGTAACCGGTCACACCACTGCCTTTTATTTTTATATGCTCCCCGCATATCTCATGTATCTTTTTAAGCTGCTCTAGAACCACCGCTATAGGATTACCCAAATTCGGAGCATAATACGAATAAAGTATTTTACCGTCAGACGTTATAAGCGCAAGCTTGGTCGTTGTGGAGCCCGCATCGATACCCAAATAAGCATCGCCGATATAGTCTTTGGGATCGACGCGCGGCGCATCGGCCTGGACGTGACGTGCGGTAAACTCCGCGTAATCATCCTTTGACTTAAACAGCGGCGGCAGCGTTCCCACCGTCCCGGTCTGATCCATGGCGTTTTCAAGCAGTTCGACTACATCGTCAAAGAGCCTCGGCTGTAGATTTCCGGCGTAAAGCGCCGCACCGATACCGACAAAGCAGTCGCCGTCTTCAGGAAACACCGCGTGCTCCTCATCCAGCTTAAGTGTTTTTACAAACCGGTCGCGCAGTCCTTTTATGAAAAACAGGGGGCCGCCCAAAAACATGACCCTGCCCGCAATCTTTCTGCCCTGCGCAAGCCCCGCTACCGTCTGGTCGACCACTGCCTGCAAGATCGAGGCGGCGATATCCTCTTTTCTGGCCCCCTGGTTTAGCAGCGGCTGGATATCGGACTTCGCGAATACGCCGCAGCGCGACGCAATTGAGTAAATTTTTTCGTGTCGGGCGCTTAGCTCATCCAGCTCAGGCACCGTGATATTGAGAAGGGTGGCCATCTGGTCGATAAAAGAACCCGTGCCGCCGGCGCAGGAGCCGTTCATCCTCTCCTCCAGACCCCCGGTAAAAAAGATGATCTTGGCATCCTCCCCGCCAAGCTCAATCACTGCGTCGGTGTCCGGATAAAAGCGTTCCACCGCCCCCGCCGTCGCAAATACCTCCTGCACAAAATCCAGCCCGCTGGCCTTTGATACACCAAGCCCCGCCGAGCCGGTGAGCGCAACCTGCACCTCCTTGCCGGCGCATACAGGGGTAAGAGCCTTCAAAAGCTCAGCGGCTTTTTCCCTTACTCTGGAAAAATGCCGCTCGTAGGATTTATGCAAAATTTTATCATTATCATCCAGCAGCACTACCTTAACGGTAGTTGATCCGATGTCAATTCCGATTCTCAATAAAAAGCCCTCCAAAAAGCAAAAAAACAATAATACGAAATACCATGATGATATTATAACACCAAAACAAAAAGATGCAAATAGATTGAAGCAAAAAACAGCCCCCAGGTTGGTGAATCCAAGAAATACAAGATAATGAAGGTTAAATTATTGACAATCTTATGTTTTTAAGAGATAATAATAAAAGTTTATTTTGAAATGAGGAATGTGATCCATGAGCTACACAGTCGCACAAAAAATCATTAAGTCGCATCTTTTAAGCGGCAAAATGTCCCCCGGCGACGACGTGGGGCTGAAAATCGATCAGACCCTGACGCAGGACGCCACCGGAACCATGGCGTATCTTGAATTTGAAGCGATGGGCGTACCGCGCGTAAAGACCGAGCGGTCGGTGGCTTACATAGACCACAACACCCTGCAAACCGGCTTTGAAAATGCTGACGACCACCGTTATATCCAAAGCGTGTGCAAAAAGCACGGGATATGGTTTTCAAGACCCGGAAACGGTATTTGTCATCAAATACACCTTGAGCGCTTCTCAGTTCCCGGTAAAACGCTTATCGGCTCAGACAGCCACACCCCTACCTGCGGCGGCATGGGCATGCTTGCAATGGGCGCGGGGGGCTTAGATGTCGCGGTCGCCATGGGCGGCGGTGCCTACCATATCAACATGCCTACAATGACACTTATCAAGCTGCGCGGCTCACTTCCGCCGTTTGTTTCTGCCAAGGATATCATACTTGAGGTACTTCGCCGGATGAGTGTAAGGGGCGGCGTGGGCAAGATAATAGAATACGGCGGCGAGGGAGTTCTGACGCTTTCGGTGCCCGAACGCGCCACCATCACGAATATGGGTGCGGAGCTAGGCGCTACCACCTCCATTTTCCCATCTGACGATGTGACCCGCGCGTTTTTGTGCGCACAGGGCCGCGAGCAGGATTATGTCCCACTGTCGCCGGACAGCGACGCGGTTTACGACGAGGTTATTGAGATCAACCTCAGCACGCTTGAGCCGCTGGCGGCATGTCCCCACAGCCCCGACAACGTAAAACTCGTCAGGGAGATAGGCGGCATAAAAATTGATCAGGTCTGCATAGGCTCATGCACCAATTCGTCTTTGTTCGATATGTTCAAGGCGGCCACAATACTGCGCGGCAAGACGGTGCATCCGGATGTCAGCCTGACTATATCCCCCGGTTCAAAGCAGGTATTTAACATGCTGGCCGAATGCGGCGCCCTCGCGGATCTTATCGCGGCCGGCGCACGTATTCTTGAATGCGCCTGCGGCCCCTGCATCGGCATGGGACAGGCTCCGAATTCGGGCGGCGTATCACTGCGCACCTTCAACCGCAATTTTGTGGGTCGTTCCGGCACCGCGGACGGGCAGATATATTTAGTCAGCCCCGAGACTGCCGCCGCATCCGCCATAACCGGCGTGCTCAGCGACCCGCGCAGGCTGGGCAGCAGGCTCGACATACGCATGCCCGCTGCTTTTCAAGTAAACGACAACATGATCGAACCTCCCGCCGACGAAAGCAATATGAACACAGTGGAGATTATGCGTGGGCCAAACATCAAGCCGTTTCCCACCACCGTTCCCATGAGCGATACCATAGAGGCGCCCGCAATTTTAAAGGTTGGCGACAATATCACCACAGATCATATCATGCCCGCTGGAGCGAAAATCCTGCCATACCGCTCAAACATCCCCTATCTTTCTGATTTTTGTTTTACGGTCTGCGACAAAACATTTCCCGACCGCGCGAAAAAAGCGGGTAAGGGCATTATAATCGGCGGAACGAATTACGGACAGGGTTCTTCCCGTGAGCACGCGGCGCTGGTTCCGCTTTATCTGGGGATCAAAGCCGTCGTGACCAAATCCTTTGCCCGCATTCACAAGGCAAATCTTATAAACGCGGGTATTTTGCCGCTTAACTTTGTCGACCCTAGCGATTACGACCGGGTAAACGAGGGTGACGAGCTGGAGATTTACGCCGCGAGCGGCCTGTTTGATGACAGCGTACGGCTCGTGCTTCATAACAAGACGAAAGACATGAAAATCCCGGTTGTCTGCGATGTTTCCCCACGTGAATGGGAAATTCTCACCGAAGGCGGCCTTTTAAACTACACCCGCAGGCAAAACGGATAAAAATTACACAAGGAACGGAGTCATATATAAATGGAACAGAATATAAAAAAAGCTGTGGAGCAGTTTGAAACACTTATCCGCTCACAGCTTGAACGTGTGGAGAATATGAAACGGCAGGATGATTTTGTCGACTATAAGTCGCTTGACAAACTGATAATCGGCGTGTGCGGCGGCGACGGCATCGGTCCTGTCATCACGGATGAATCCGCAAGAGTGCTTAAATACCTGCTGGCGGACGAGGTAAGCGCCGGCAAAGT
>DOZQ01000229.1:0-3654 GCA_003517915.1 Oscillospiraceae bacterium
GTATCCAACCACTCCAGCCGAACAGCAAAAAGTCGAACAGGCAAAGCAAAAATACATGAACGCTTTCATGTAATATATTTAAACCACCGCACCGCCCCGTAAAATGTCACAGGGCGGTTTTTCTTTGATTCTACATTTTCCAGTGCTCGTCTGCGACACAATCTCCCCCTTTAGTGGGCATATAATTGAGTCAGAGCAATTTGATTCCTGTTGCCTGTGAGATATTCGCGCTGCTCATTATTTTTGCTATGAGCAATACTCCGGCATGGTAGGGGGCCAAGAATGACCGTTTACATAGATGTTTTGTTTGTGCTTAACCTCGTCGTCAATTATTTTACTTTGCTTGCCGCAGGTAAGCTAGGCGGCGCTTCCTCCCGTTTTTTCCGGCTGTTTTTGGGGGCTGCTCTTGGCGCTGTATATTCCCTGATTATTTTTATGCCGAAGATGTCTTTATTAATCACCGTTCCCCTGCAACTTCTATTTTCCTTCGCCATGATTCTGACCGCCTTCGGACTGCGGCGCGCGGGACGGTTTTTACGTCTGGCCGGCGTCTTTTATCTGGTTTCATTCGCCTACGCCGGCATGATGATGGCCATATGGCTTATTTTCCGCCCAAACGGTATGGCAGTAGGCAACGGCATAGTATACTTCGATATCTCACCGATGCTCCTCATTGTCTCAACCGTCGCAAGCTACGGCATCCTGTCGCTTATACGAAGGTTTTGGGGGACTCATACACAGCATCAAAGTGTTTACAAAACCGAAATCATCTTAGGCAATGCCACGGTTTCCGGCCGCGCGCTGCTCGACACCGGAAATTCGCTGGTAGATTTGTTTTCGGGCGCGCCGGTCATTGTTGCGGAATACGCCCTTATAAAAGACCTGATTCCAAGTGCGGCCGAAATATTAAAAACCGGGAACGAGGCCGATCTCCCCGAGGACATGCAGCAGCGTTTCAGGCTTATTCCATACAGCGCAATCGGCGGAAAAGGGTTACTACCCGCCTTTAGAAGCGATGGCGTCACCGTACGCACATTAAACCAGACTTTTTTTTGTAAAAACGCAGTGGTCGCCGTCAGTATAGATTCGCTCGGTGGCCGTTATAATATGCTTATTGGGAAAGAGATGCTCTATCAGGGGGAGGGAAAGCCTAAAAATGAATATCAAAAAATGCCGTTTTAAGCTTCGGAGTATACTCTGGCGAATAGCCTATAAGTTAGGGCTTGTAGACGAGCTGCATTATATCAACGGGCCGGAGGTGCTTCCCGCACCGCTGGGTACAAAAGAGGAAAGCTCTCTTTTGCAGCGCTTTGACCAGGGTGACGAATCGGTAAAGGAAAAGCTTATCGTACACAATCTCCGCCTGGTCGTTTATATCGCCCGCAAATTTGACGCGGCCGGCGCTGGCATTGAGGATCTTATCTCCATAGGAACCATTGGGCTTATAAAGGCGGTAAATACCTTTTGCCCATCCCGTAACATCAAGCTTGCGACCTATGCCTCCCGCTGCATAGAAAATGAGATACTCATGTACTTGCGAAAAACCACCGCGCTGAAAACCGAAATTTCCATCGACGAGCCGCTCAACATCGACTGGGACGGCAACGAACTGCTTTTATCGGACGTGCTTGGCAGCGAGCCGGATATTGTGGGACGCGGCATTGAGACAGAGGATGAAAAGACGCTGCTTTTGCGCCTTGTTGAAAAACTTACCGGGCGCGAAAAACGCATTATGCAGATGCGGTTCGGGCTGAGCGGATACATTGAACACACCCAAAAGGAGGTCGCCGACTGCTTAGGAATCTCACAGTCCTACATATCCCGGCTGGAAAAACGGATTATCGAACGGCTGAAAAAAGAAATCGAACGGGCGGGATAATACCTTTGTAAAGCGGGAGAGCGGTGTGATACCGCTCTCCCGCTTTTGTCTGCCCGGCGGCAAGCACACCGCGCAAATTAACGAATATAATGGAGTATAGTCATTACATACAATATTTAATTTGCAAATTATAGTTCAGAGGATATGGATAAAATACAATTCCCATATTTTCAGAAAGGAACGCATATATGGGCAAAGGTACTCTAACCGTTCGGGCGCAAACCGCCTCGGACGCGCTGCCGCTTGGCAATGTAAAAATCATCCTCAGGGATAATGCGGGCAGGATTCTTTATAACCTGGTGACTGATGAAAACGGCGAAGTGCCTCCGGTCATACTTGAGACAGTAAGTCGTGAAATGTCAATGATCCCGGACTACACAGGCACACCGTATGCCGAATATGATCTGACCGCCGAGGCAAACGGTTTTAACAGCTTACATATTTCCGACGTACAGATATTTGACGGCGAGACCGCCGTTCAGCCGCTTAGGCTGCTGCCGCTGCTTGTGGGACAGGCGCGTCCGCTGGCGCATGAAATAACAATCGGCTCCCACGCGGTTGCCGATCCGGCTGCGCGCGTACAGGAAGGAGCAATGGCGGCAAGAACCAGGATTTTGCCGCAGGTGATCATCCCTGACCCCATCACCGTGCATTTGGGCGCGCCCTCAGCGGCGGCGGCAAATGTACGGGTATCCTTTGCCGACTATGTAAAAAATGTGGCAAGCGGCGAAATTTATCCCACCTGGCCGAAAGCCGCGCTGCAGGCTAATATCTACGCGATTATTACATTCGCGCTGAACCGGGTGTTCACGCAGTGGTACAGAAGCCGCGGATATAATTTTGACATCACAAGCAGCACCGCCTATGATCAGGCCTTTAAATACGGCCGCACAATTTATAAGTCGATAAGTGATACGGCAGATGAAATCCTTAACCGCTATGTCCGCCGCGCCGGACAGCTGGCGCCGTATTTTACCAGCTTTTGCAACGGCAGCACAGTCACCTGTGCCGGACTTTCTCAGTGGGGAACCGTTTCGCTCGCCAACAAGGGCAAGAACGCACTGCAAATTCTACGTACATATTACCCGAAAGATCTTGAAACAGCACAAGCGGAGATTACCTCAGGCGCCGTAGACGCCTATCCCGGAACGGCGCTCCGGCAGGGCAGCACCGGGCGGAACGTCGAGCTTATACAGTCGTTTTTGGCTCGAATCCGCAAAAATTACCCGGGAATACCGGCCATAACCGATTCGCCCGGAAAGTTTGGAAACAGCACCAAAACCGCCGTAAAGAAATTTCAGAGTGTTTTCAATTTAACTGCCGACGGAATTGTAGGGCATGCCACATGGAACAAGCTTGTAAATATTTACGTCGCTGTAGCCAAGCTGGCGTCGCTGGATTCGGAGGGCTCCGCGCTTGGGATAGGGACGGTTCCGCCTGCGTCGGAGCTGCGGCAAGGCTCGGGCGGGCTGGATGTAGTAATTTTGCAGTATCTGCTGGATTTTATCGGAGAGTTTTATCCGACAATACAGGCACCGGCGCAGGACGGACAGTTCGGCGCCTCAACCGCAAGAGCCGTAAGCGAGTTTCAAGCTATGATGGGGCTTCCCGCGACTGGTATAGTAAATCCGGCCACCTGGAACGCGCTTTATACTGCCTACTGGAGCATAAGAAACGATGTCCCCCTACCGGTACCGGGTTCCGGGCCGGGAGTCCCATACACCGTGCAGCTCGGCGACACACTGTGGCGACTGGCTCAGCGCTTCGGCACCACC
>DOZQ01000229.1:3762-4217 GCA_003517915.1 Oscillospiraceae bacterium
TGCAGGCGATCAAAACTCTAAACGGCCTGACAACTGACTCTATTTACATAGGGCAGGTACTCACTGTTCCCGGAGGAGCACCCCCCCTAACCTATACCGTACAGCCAGGAGACACGCTGTGGCGGCTGGCTCAACGCTTTGGTACCACCGTGCAGGCGATCAAAACTCTAAACGACCTGACAATCGATTCGATTTACATAGGACAGGTGCTTTACATCCGATAACAATTTTGGGATATATGGTCTGGTCGATTGTATATGCACAGTTTAAAATGGAACAATAGACATAAAAGATTAGAAGCGCTGATAAAACGGTACAGTTTTATCAGCGCTTTTAGGGAAATTCCTCGGAGGGTTTTTATGTTTGTTACAATAATCCGCACCGTCATTCTTTATCTCTTTGTCATATTCGCACTGCGTGTTATGGGCAAACGGCAGATAGGAGAAATGCAGCCG
>DOZQ01000244.1:0-2393 GCA_003517915.1 Oscillospiraceae bacterium
CAGCAGGTTGAAGTTCTGGAAAATAAAACCTATCTCCCTGTTGCGCATCGCGCTCAGCGCGTCGTCGTCGAGCGTGCTCACGTCCACCCCGTCAAAATAGTAGTGTCCGCTCGTGGGCACATCCAGACAGCCCAAAATGTTCATAAGCGTGGATTTACCAGAACCCGAATGGCCGATTATCGCCAGAAACTCGCCCTCACGCACCTGCAGCGAGACGCCGTCCAGCGCCCTTATCTCATGCTCGCCCTGAGTGTAAATCTTATATAGGTCGCTTATGGAAATCAGCATACTTAATATCCACCCCAAAACTCATTTTAAATATTATGCCCGCAAAAGCTTAAAAGTCAATGGGAAAAGGGAGTTTTATGGATAAAATCTATATTTTTAACGTTAATCGGTATAAAATTTGTGTCATGACAAAACCTAAATGATGCAATAAAAGCTGAGGAGTGAGCGTATTGTCCGTTACAAACGCCGAATATAAAAAAATGACCGAGAAGGCCTCTCCGCCTTCAAAAAAGATTAAAAACTGCGTCTGGGCCTTTTGCGTCGGAGGGTTTATCTGTTCTTTGGGGCAGGCTCTGCGCACCCTGTTTGAATATTTGGGACTAAGTGAAACGGAGGTCGCGGCAGCGGTGTCGGTGTCGCTGATTTTTATCGCCGCGGTTCTTACGGGACTCAAGGTGTTTGACAAAATAGCAAGGTACGCCGGAGCCGGTACGCTTGTACCAATCACCGGCTTTGCAAACGCGGTGGTTTCCCCGGCCATAGAATTCAGGCAGGAGGGGCATATCGTGGGTATCGGCGCACGCATGTTCGGCATTGCCGGGCCGGTGATTGTTTTTGGAACAATAGCATCTGTGCTGTACGGCTTGATACTCTGGATTTTTAGACTGGTTTAGGTTAATTTGACATAAAGGAGCGAAGCTTTATGCCCAAAAGAATCGGGAGATATACCCTGCGCCTTGAAAATTCCCCCGCGATACTTTCCTATGCGGCCGTCGCGGGCAAAAAAGAAGGGCTAGGGCCGCTGGGATACGAATTTGACAAGATATACGAGGATACCACGGCGGGGGAATCCAGTTGGGAAAAGGCCGAAAGCCTTATGCTGAGGGACGCTTTGAGCCGGGCTATAGAAAAATCAGGATATACGCCCGGCAGCATAAACTATGTTTTTGCGGGTGACCTTTTAAATCAAGGTATCGCCTCAACCTACGGCCTGCGCGATCTCGGCATCCCTTTTTTCGGACTTTACGGCGCGTGCTCGAATATGTCGCTTTCGATGACGCTTGCCTCGGTCTATGTCGAATCTGGCGCGGCGAGCCTGGCGGCCTGCGCCACCTCGTCCCATTTCTGCGCGGCTGAGCGGCAGTTCAGGTTTCCGCTGGAATACGGAGGACAGCGCACCCCGACCGCCCAGTGGACGGTGACCGGGGCGGGGGCTTTGGTTTTGGCCGAAGACGGCCCCGGCCCTTTTATCACAAGAACCACCGGCGGCAGAATCGTCGATAAAGGTGTGCGGGATATGACAAATATGGGCGCGGCCATGGCTCCCGCCGCCGCAGACACCATTAAAAACTTTTTTGACGACACCGGGGCGTCTCCGAATGATTACGACATGATTTTAACAGGGGATTTGGGGCTTGTGGGCAGCCGTCTGCTAAATGAGCTTTTAAAACAAGAAAAGCTGGATATCGGGGAGAGGCACCGCGACTGCGGAATTTTGATTTTCGACTGCGAGAATCAAGACGTGGAGTCCGGCGGGTCGGGCTGCGGCTGCTCTGCGGGGGTACTGTGCACGCACATTCTGAACCTGCTTAGGGACGGCGGGCTGTCAAAAATCCTGTTCTGCGCCACCGGCGCGCTTATGTCCCCCACATCCAGCCAGCAGGGGGACAGTATACCCTGCATCGCGCATCTTGTGGAAATATGCGCGAATCGGCCTCAATAATCAAAATGTTTACAAATGAAGCTTTATTTATTAGCCGCATATGGTATAATTGATTGATATAAAATTTTTAGTCATGACGCCGCGGCAGGCCCGCGGGAACTTATGGAGAGGTGAAAGTTAAACACATGAGTTTGTTAAAATCGCTGTTTGGAAATTACAGCGCCAAAGAGATAAAGCGGACACAGCCGCTGCTCGAAAGAGTGCTGGCGCTTGAGGAGGAATATATAAAGCTTTCGGATAATGATCTGCGCTTAAAAACCGGGGAATTCAAGCGAAGCCTTGAGGAAGGGAAATCACTCGACGATATTCTGCCCGAGGCGTTCGCCGTGTGCAGAGAGGCGTCCGCCAGGGTTTTAAACATGCGGCATTTTCCGGTGCAGGTCACCGGCGGCATCATACTGCATCAAGGCCGCATAAGCGAGATGAAAACCGGTGAAGGCAA
>DOZQ01000244.1:2443-7763 GCA_003517915.1 Oscillospiraceae bacterium
GAATGGATGGGCAAGCTCTACCGCTTTTTGGGGCTTGAGGTCGGCCTTATCGTCCACGGCCTGACAAACGCCGAGCGCAAGGCGGCCTATAAGGCCGATATTACTTACGGCACAAACAATGAACTCGGATTCGATTACCTGCGCGACAACATGGTGATCTATAAAGAAGAAAAGGTGCAGCGCGGCCACAATTACGCGATTGTCGACGAGGTGGACTCAATTCTCATTGACGAGGCGCGCACGCCGCTTATTATTTCCGGCCAGGGAGATAAATCCACCGACATGTATCAAAAGGCGGACAAATTCGTGCGCACGCTGAGAATGAACAAGGTGCGCGAGATGGATTCAAAGCAGGAGGTCGAGGAGGAGCACGACGGCGATTACATCGTGGATGAAAAGGCCCGCACCGCGACCTTGGCCAAAACCGGCGTCAAAAAAGCCGAGGCGTATTTTGGCATAGACAACCTGAACGACGCCGACAATATAACCATAGCGCATCATGTCAATCAGGCCATACGTGCGCACGGTATAATGAAGCTGGACGTCGACTATGTCGTCAAGGACGGCGAGGTAATCATTGTCGACGAATTCACCGGACGCCTTATGTTCGGCCGGCGCTATAACGAGGGGCTTCATCAGGCGATTGAGGCGAAGGAGGGCGTGAAGGTCGAGCACGAATCCAAAACGCTCGCGACAATCACATTTCAGAACTATTTCCGCCTTTACAGCAAGCTTTCCGGCATGACCGGCACGGCCATGACCGAGGAGGAGGAATTCCGGGAGATTTACAAGCTCGACGTGGTGGAGATCCCCACAAACAGGCCGATGGTCAGGGGCGACCATCCGGATGTTATCTATAAAACCGAAAACGCGAAATTCGGCGCGGTAATAGAGCAGGTTATCGAATGCCACGACAGGGGTCAGCCGGTGCTGGTCGGTACTATCTCGATTGAAAAATCCGAAAGGCTGAGCAAAATGCTGAGCCGTCACAAGGTCAGGCATGAAGTGCTCAACGCTAAATTCCATGAAAAAGAAGCCGAAATAGTGGCGCAGGCCGGTAAAAAGGGAGCTGTGACCATAGCGACCAACATGGCCGGGCGCGGCACCGATATTGTGCTGGGCGGCAACGCGGAATATCTGGCCAAGGCCGAGATGAAAAAGCAGGATATCCCGGAGGAGCTTATCATCGAGGCTACCGGCTTTGCCGAAACCGACAACGAGGATATTATAAACGCACGCAAAATGTTTGCCGAGCTTGAGGCCAAGCACAAGGCCGAGATACAGAAAGAAGCCGAGGAGGTAAGGCAGGCGGGCGGCCTGTTTATAATCGGCACCGAGCGGCACGAATCCCGCAGAATCGACAATCAGCTGCGCGGCCGCGCCGGCAGGCAGGGCGACCCGGGCGCTTCGCGGTTTTACATCTCGCTTGAGGACGATCTTATGCGGCTGTTCGGCGGCGAGCGAATCTACAACATGATGTCCACCCTCAGGGTGGATGAGGACACGCCGCTCGAAACCAAGCTGCTTTCAAATTCGGTGGAGGGCGCGCAGAAAAAGCTTGAGAGCCGCAACTTTGCCTCCCGTAAAAACGTGCTGGATTTTGACGATGTCATGAACAAGCAGCGCGAGCTTATTTATTCGCAGCGCAACCGGGTGCTCGACGGCGGCGACATCAAAGAGTCGGTCTTAAAGATGCTGGACGACTCGATAAAAGACGCCTGCAACCGCTATATGGCCGACAAGGATATTCCTGATAAATGGAACCTGACCGGACTCAGGGATTATTTCCTCGGCTGGCTTACGACAGATGACGATCTTATCTACTCCGCGAGAGAGCTTGAGGAACTGGAGACCACCGACATTGAAAAGCTGCTTATAGACCGTGCGCACGAAAAATACGACGAGCGGGAACAGCGCTTCGGCAGTGAGCTGATGCGTGAAATCGAGCGGGTGGTACTGCTGCGCAGCGTTGATCATCACTGGATGGATCACATCGACGCTATGGATGAGCTTCGCCGTGGTATTTATCTTAGGGCTTACGGGCAGCACAACCCGGTTGTGGAATACCGCAACGAGGGCTATGATATGTTTAACGCGATGACCGAATCGATACGTGAGGAAACCGCGAAGCTGATGCTGACGGTTGAGATTCGCAGAAAAGAAGAGGTCAAGCGCGAAAAGGTGGCGAAGGTAACCGGCGAAAGCGGGGGGAGCGACGGCAGCGAAAAGCGCTCTAAGACGGTCAATACCGGGAAGAACGCTCCCTGCCCGTGCGGCAGCGGCAAGAAATACAAGCGCTGCTGCGGCAAGGACAAAGAATAACTCCGCGCGGAACATGCGCCGATTAAAAATACTTTCTTAGACGGAGGGGATATTCTTGGAAAAACTTGAGTCGATAATTACTGCTTTTGATCCGGACAGCCCCGAATTCAGGCGAGAGGGCATGATTCATGTTTACACGGGAGACGGAAAGGGCAAAACCACGGCGGCCATCGGCTTGTGCGTGCGGGCGAGCGGAGCCGAGAAGAAAGTGCTGTTTTCACAGTTTTTAAAAGGACGCAAAACCGCCGAGCTTGAGCCTCTGGAAAGGCTGGGGGTGGAAATATCCAGAACCTGGGGGGTGACCCGGTTTGCGGCGGAAATGAACGAGGATGAGCGGGAGCACTGCCGGCGGGTGGTCGAGCGCTGCTTTGCCAGCGCGTACTCCGCCATTTGCTCCGGGAAATATGATCTTGTTGTGCTGGACGAGATATTTTGGGCCATTGAAACCGGTATGCTGAAAAAGAAGATTCTGACCGACCTGCTGACCCAGTACAGCTTCCCCACGGAACTGGTTCTCACCGGGCGGGGAGCTCCGCAAGACATCTGCCAGATGGCGGATTATGTCAGCGAGATAAAATCGGTCAAGCACCCGTATGAGAGGGGGATCCCCGCAAGGTACGGAATTGAGTTTTGAGCGTTTGGGGCATAAATACATAGTGTGGGTGCGCACTTGCGTGCGCCAGCGGGCGATTCGTGAATCGCCTCTATAAAGCTTTGCGGTACGGCTAACGGAGGGAATAATGACTGATACTCAAATAACACAGTCGCTTGAGGATTATCTGGAAGCGATATATATATGCCAAATCAGCAGGGGAGAGGTTCGCATAACCGACATTGCCGCCGAAACCGGCTTTTCAAAGCCCAGCGTGAACCGGGCGGTTAACACCCTCAAAGAAGGGGGCTTTGTGGAGCATGAATATTACGGCAAGATAAGGCTAACCGAAAAGGGCGAAAGGTTTGCGGCGAACGTATATGAGCGCCACGTTACCCTGAAAAATTTTCTTAAAAATCAGCTGGGCGTGGACGAAAAAACGGCGGAGGAGGATGCCTGCCGCATGGAGCATGTCATGAGCGAGCAAACCGTGAAAAGCCTGATGAAATATATAAAAACTATAGAAAATAGCTGACTCATGACAGCTGCCGATCCCGAATATATTTATACAGTCAAACCTTGCTGACTATATATTGTATTGAAGGGATGAAGGATATGCCGTCTGAGTTTTATACAAGGAAACTTGAAGAATTGCTTTACGCGTGCGGGTACGGTAAAAAAGTGAACATAACCGACAGCTATATACTTATGGCCGCTAAGGAAAACCGCAGGCAGGTTTATGAGGACGGACGCGGGCGTGAAAAATTTATGATAGATTTGTCGGATTATGACGAAACTGAGCCGGAAAAGCTTGTTATGCTGGGGCTGCTGAAAGCGCATTTAGAAAAAGAAAAAAGCGCGGCTCACAGCTTAAAGCTGATAAAAGTGCTTTTAGCCGTTATGGCCACCGCGCTTGTTTCAATTGCCGTAGCGGTGAGCTGGCTTTTTATTCTTATTTATGGTTAACCATTTTTGAGTTGACAACTCTCCGGGTTAATGGGATAATATTATGTCGAATAATTTATTTAGAGCATATAATATAGTCAAACTGACTAATTATATCAATTTTCTATTTTGCTATTAAGGTAAGGACAAGCTATGAGGGTGATTACCGGAGCGGCGCGCGGAAGAAAACTTAAAACCCTGCCAGGGGAAGAGATACGTCCGACGGCGGACCGCGTTAAGGAAGGAATATTCAGCGCTGTTCAGTTTGACATTGAGGGCAGGCGCTTTTTGGATATGTTCGCGGGCTCGGGACAAATAGGCATCGAGGCGCTCAGCCGCGGCGCCGTGTCCTGCGTGTTTATCGACAAGCTGCGGCAGGCAGTGGATATTATAAAAGAAAACCTTGAAACCGCCGCCCTTGTGTCTAAAGCGACCGTGCTGCTTGGGGATTATGCCTCGGTTTTGACTGGCGGCTTATTTGAATTTGACGCCGTATATATCGATCCGCCTTATCACGAAGAACAGCTTTTGCGCGCGCTTGATTTTATTAAGGATTATTTGTCGCCGGCGGCGGTTATAATCTGCGAGCATCCCGTAGGGTATGCGGTGCCTGATAAGGTGGGAGATTACCGCGGGTACAAGCAATATACCTACGGTCAGACCGGCGTTACCTTATACCGAAGAAACGGAGAGAGCTAGATGAAAAAGCAAACGATAGCCGTTTGCCCGGGCAGCTTTGATCCGGTAACGGTGGGACACCTTGACATTATCCGCCGCGCGTGCGGCATGTTCGACAGGGTCATAGTGGTGGTAATGCAAAACAAATACAACAAAGCGCCGCCTATGTTTACCGCCTATGAGAGAAAAGAAATGATTCTGCGCTGTATAGTTGACATAGAAAACGCCGAGGTGGACTCTTACGACGGGCTTTTGGCCGATTATGCTCACATGAAAGGCGCGGCCGCTATTGTAAAAGGACTCAGGGCGGTGTCGGATTTTGAATATGAGTTTCAAATGGCGCTTACGAATAAAAAGCTTAACCGGCAGGCCGAAACGGTGTTTTTAACGACCAGCGCCGAAAATATGTACTTAAGCTCAAGCATTGTGAGGATGGTAGGCAGTATGGGCGGGGATATTTCGGATTTTGTTCCGGAGTGCATAAAGCCGGATATTGAGCGGCGATTGACTGAGAAGGGAGCGGGAAAATGAATATTGAAGAGTTTCTTGATCAGATAGACGAAATGATCGACAGGGCGCTGCGGCTGCCAGGCGGCAGATGCGTAATGGATATGGAAAAGCTGCGCATTGCCATTGACGATATCCGGCTGAACATGCCGCAGGAGATAAAGCAGGCGCGCGGCATTGTCGCTGACCGCGCGGATATTATCGGTACGGCCAAGAGGGAAGCGGAAAGCATTGTGCGCACCGCCGAGAAACGAGGGCGGGCAATGGTCGCACAGG
>DOZQ01000262.1 GCA_003517915.1 Oscillospiraceae bacterium
GGCAAACCGCACACATTCATCCTCAGGCATATTCCAAAAATCGTCGCCCTCTTCACAGAAATATTCAAGCCCTACCCAAACTGTCCGCAGGGGATCCTTTACCATATAGGGCGACCAATTGTTGAATATTTGCAGACGCCCCAGCTTTACGTCCGGCTCCTGCACATAAATCCAGCAGTCAGGCACAATATTCCCTAGGGTTTTGATTTTGGTTTCGTTTTTGAGCGCGAGCTTTTTGAGCAGCAGTCCCACCGTGACAAAATCCCTGTAGGGCAGTCCTTCGGCAATATCACGGATTTTCTTTGCGGGTATGCGCCCGGTCATGCCTAAAACCAGATCCTTTACCGGCATAGAGGAGATGAACACATCGGCGTCAAAAGCTTTTTCGCCGTCCTTCGTGCCGCAGATCACAGATTTAACGCGGTTTTCCTCACAGATAATTTCTTTCACAGAATAACCCTTTAAAATCTGTCCGCCCGCGCGTTCAATCTTTTCGGCGACTGTTTCCCAAAGCTGGCCGGGACCGTATTTAGGATACCAGAACTGTTCGATAAGCGAGGTTTCTACCTCTCCCGAATCTTTCTTCCCGCGCGACAGCATATTTTTAAGTAAAGCGCGTATAGAAAGACCCTTGACCCTCTGAGCGCCCCAGTCCGCCGAAATCTCTTTTGGATGACGGCCCCAGAGCTTTTCGGTATAACCCTCAAAAAACATGCCGTAAAGTACTCTGCCAAATCGGTTGATATAAAAATTTTCCAAAGAATCCTCAGGCTTTTTAAAGGCGGCGGATTTAAGATAGCTGAATCCGGCTTTCAAGGTGGTAAAAAAGCCCATGTTCTTAAGGGTGTCGGCCTTCATGCTTATGGGATAATCAAAAAAGTGGTTTCGGTAATAAATTCTCGAAACCCTATCACGCACTAGCATGACTTCATCTTCTTTACCGGGGTCAGGGCCGCCTTTTGAAAGGGATTTTTCCCGCCCGAGCATTTCATCGTCGAAGGACGGCGCTCCCTGAAGCGGCAAAAGCTCTTTCCATCTGTTCATTATCTCGGTATTCTTTGAAAAAAAGCGATGCCCGCCGATGTCCATGCGGTTGCCATTGTAGCGAACGGTTTGTGAAATGCCTCCAATAACCTGAGTTTCCTCCAAAACCGTAACATTATAATCCCCGGCGCTTGTCAGTAACTCCAGAGCGGCTGTAAGCCCAGCGGGGCCGGCGCCGATTATCACTATATTTTTCATGAATTATCTCAACTTTCCCTAAAGTCCGCTTATTTGAACAACATGAATTTGCGGGCAAAAAAATTCCAGACAAATACGACCGCCGTAGAAACAATTTTACCCGCCGCGTAATATTTATCCTGTGGCAATATTGGAATGGCGCCTATCGCGGCCAAATAATCCTGAAAAAACCACAATATTATCGTATTGATTCCCAGCCCTATAACACCGATAACCGCAAATCCCGCAAATTCTATAAAACGGTTGCTAAAACGGGATTTCTTAAAAATCCAGTAGGTGCTGAGAATATAATTAACGCTCAGTCCAAGCACGAAGGAAAGCGCCGACGCTAAAACCGCGTATAAGCCAAAAACCTCCACCAGTAAAACCATGACGCCGTAATCCACTACAAACGCCAGCCCGCCCACAAAACAGTAGCGCAAAAACTGAACAGCCGTATTTTCAGTATCTCCCGCAAACAATCGCTTAATATTCATTTTTTCCCCTTATTATATAGTCAAACTTTCCCGTCTTATCCTTGAATCAGTATAACAAAAACAGTCTTAAAAAGCAATATTTAAGCTGTTTTACAGCCGACTAATTTGTAACGCGGTTTTATAAATGCGTCCGCCAGGCAGCGTGATATTACAGATCCCAGTTTTCGCATCCCAGTCTTCTGGCAAGTAGTTTTAGCTTTGCGTTGCGCTCGTCATAGTCGGGCAGGACAGCTTTTACCGCCGCGTAAAAATCCGCCGAATGGTTCATCTTCTTTATGTGCGCAAGCTCATGTACGACCACCGCGTCTATTAAAGCATCCTCCGCCATGCAAAGCCGCCATGAGAAATTTACACTGTAAACCGGCTCGTCGACCGCAGCTTGCAAATATCGCAACGCCTGCCCAAGCGAGGCGGGATTATGCTTTCCCGCGGGTACGCGCTTCGAACAGCTCCCCCAGCGGGTTTTGGCGTCGGTGACCTTCACCTTTGACGGCGTGTCGCCCATTATACCGGCAAAGTGCCGCACACGTTCGGCGAGATGATTTTTGGCGAGGATTTTATAAAGTCTTACCGTGTTGTGTTTCAGAGTGTCCTCATCCAGTCCCGGCGGAAAGTGGAAACCCTTTTCGTCGAACCAGATACGTGAGTCCGCGCTGTCGCCGAGCAGCGGATATTCCGAGCCGCGCCATAGGAGCGTTCCGCCGTAGTCGACGGTAAACTCCTGTTTTTTAGCTTGCCGTTCCCGCTCGGCGGCAAGTTTTCCGGTTATCCATTTTTCTTTGGAAGCTACAAATCTGTCGATCTCGGCTTTCGGGACTTTGTATGGCGCGCGGACTTCCACTCCGCCGTTTCTTAGGTACAGCCCGACCGTCTTGCGGGACTGGCGGATTAAATCATATTCCATATTATCGTCCTTTACAGTGGTATCGCACTGCTCATTGCGCGCTGTAAAAATTTTTTGAGCCGATCCTTGGTGACGCCGATATTTTCCACGCTGTCTAACCGCAAACCATTCATACGGTAAGCAGGAACCACCCACACGCCAGACTCGGTAAAAGCGTAGCGGTTGGCGTCCCTCTGGATTTTTATGTATTTCCCGTTTTTCAGCGCGCCGTGCAATGCCTCCGGGTTTAAAAGACCGGCAAAGCCGACGGCGAGCGTATCTATGTCTTCGGCATTTGCCCTATCTTTCAAAATGAGCCGATAAGCCCGCTCGTGATATGCCCATAGATCCGCGCCGCTGTCCTGCGCGAAAAACATCCCCTGAATCAATAAATCGCTGTGCATACCGTAACGTTCCGGGCGGGGATGGGATTCGCAGGGACGCCAGATTACCTCAGTGTCAGGAAAATCCGGGAGTATATCAAGCAGGTTTTGGTGCCCCTGTAAGCAATATGGGCATGCGTAATCAAAGAAGACTTCAAGTTTTGACATTGACGTTTCCTCCGTTAAGATCATAATACCATCCGGCGGATCATGCGCCTGCACTTTTTTTGAATATAGAAGTGTATGTAAGCCTGCCTTTCAGCCTCTCGGATTTCATTAAATCAATGGCGCCGGCCGTTTCACCGAACGGTATTATCGGCCACGGCCTGGCATCGGTGACGACTTCCCGGCCAAGGGTGATATGCGGGCTGTATTTTCGATCGTTCGACGGAAAACCTAAAAGCGTGAGTCTGCGCGCGATTTCGCGTTGCAGAGCCATAAGCGGTTCATCCTCGCTGAGTCCCGCCCACCACAGTGTACCGTGTGAAAAAGTACCCAGACGTTCCACCCTCACCTCAAATGGTGTGAGCGCGACAGTCTCCAATTCCGACTTGATTTTGCCGGTGTCCTTAGGGCTGCATTCGCCGATAAACGCAAGCGTCAAATGCAGATTCTCGTCGAACGAGAAGTTTCCGGCTCGGGAGCGTGAGCGAAGCTGCTCACGCAATGCTATTAGCCGTGAGCGCGTTTCGGCGCCGAAATTTATTGCTATGAACAAACGCATGACAAATTCCTCTAAATCCAGCACTGCTCCCGCCAATACGCTTTATCCAGCGGGAATCAGTCGTTTTTCTTCTGCACGAGCTTCATTACGCTGACTATGGTGCGTAAATAGGCTTTGCGTTTTGCCTGAGCATATTTATTTACTATAAATTTATTATAGTGAATAGTTATAGGCTTGTAAAGGGTTTTTAAACCGGCTGTGCCGGGTCATCCGCTTCGTGTTCGCACGAAAAACACCTGTGCAGCATTCCGGGTCTCATTCCCCGCCACTCTATGGCGTTCCATGAAGC
>DOZQ01000156.1 GCA_003517915.1 Oscillospiraceae bacterium
GTAACGGTAACCGTTGAGGATGCCGTTATATTGCTCAGAGTAAACGAATTCCCTGTTGCCGACTGCACGGCACCGTTTACAATCCATTCGTCAACCAAATAGTTTTCGTTCGGCACGGTGGTGAATACCACAGCGGAGCCGCTCGGCACCGCTGTGCCGCTGGTAAAGGAATTGCCGTTCAGCGTGGCACTGACAGTACCTTCGCTTCCCACAACATATGTAACCGTGTTGGCAACAGGATCTTCTATTCTAAGATCAAATGAGATGGTTTCGCCGGCGGTTGAAACGTTCGAGACAACATATGTAGTATTGGAGCCGTCCTCAAGATAGATTCTTCCGTCATACCCCGTTCCCGTGACGTTCCCGAATGAGGTGCGGGCGGCCTCAACCGATAATGACGCGTAGCTTATGTTGCCGTTTCCCAGATTATATCCTGTTTCATCGGGGCGGTAAAAATACAGCTCATCACGATACGGCGTACCCATCGTCCAGTCACGGTGCTCATTGCCGCTGCGAGCGGTGTTGACTCTGGCAATTGTCAGCCCCCGCCCATAATATGAGCCGGAACGAAAATATTTATCATATGCCGATTCATTGCCGTCGCTTCTGTATTCGAGCATTATGAATTGATTCGGGTCATTTGTTGGCACGGCGTAAGCGGTAATACCGTCCTTGCTGCCAGTCGGAGAGAGGGTGTACCGGCCGTTTTCGGTTATTTCAACCAGCGGGTCGCCCCAGCCGGAATACCGCAGTCTGGAGTGGCTTGTGGGAAATTGCGGCAGAGAGTTGTCATGAGACATAATGTCCCAATATTGTACCGGATATCCTCCCGCCGGAGAATACCTGTAAAAGTCAGGGTAGGAATAGTCATGCAGGGTTTCATGGCAGATTATGTTCACATCTATTCTGCTCTGCATCTGAAAGGTGTAACCGCTGATTCTCTTTGAATTAAGATAAACGGTGCCTCCGGTTATTCCGCTCCATCTGTGCGGCCACAGAATAGTGCTCCACGCTGTGGGTTCGCCGCTGACTACAAAGGTTATGCTGTCGATAACTCCGTCACCGTCGGCATCTAGGTTTTTGCCCGCAAGCAGCGAACTGCCGTTAATAGCTTCTATAGCTCTGCGGATAAGCGGATACTCACGCCCGGCTTTTAAACCTGAATCTGTCGGATCCGCGCCCTGCGCGTAGCCTATCGGGTTAGTCTGCGCGTTGTAGGGCTGGTAATATCCTCTTGGGTTAATGTCCTGATACATAAGCACCGTGTCGCCGTCCATTCCGACCAAGGTAGAGTTTATCTCAAACAAACCCTCCGAAACGGTTTTCATGTAGCTTTTTAAAGAAACTCCGGAACCGTTGAAGTAACCCATAACCCTATCAGCATACGCCGGCTCAATAACCGGATCTTCATCGGCAAAGCAGATCATCACAACAATGTTTTCATGAAGTCCCTCGACAGGGTTAGCGCGGGTTATACCGATATTCTGAGGGTCGGTATTTTCCGGCTGCGCGGAGTCAGGCTTCGACGGTTCTTCCGGCTGCGAAACCAAATCGGAATTAACGCTGAAATCGACATCCTCAAGACCAATTCCGTTTGAACTGATTCGGGATATGCTGCCGGTGCGGCTTGGGCGGTTGTAGAAATAACCGTCGTCCATGGCTATCTTTATCGATGCGGTGAGTTTGCCGCCCGGGTATATAGAGGCGTAAACGTAATATCCTGTTTCAGGATTTTGCATAATCAGGTTACCGTCCGCATCGTGGAGATAATTAAAATACTCGTCGCCGCTTGCAAAGCATTCCAGTGTGCTGCCGTCGGGCTGGGTAAGCGACATAGGTATGTCACTGAGCGGCGCCGCGAAAGCTTCGCCAATAAACAAAAAGCACAGCGAAAATGTAACAAATACAAACATAACAAATGCATGGATTGTAAAGCTCAATGCCGATTTGCTCAGTTTCCTCATAAATAACTTCCTCTCTCTTTTTATGCCAAAACGGCAATACAAACAAACCAAAACAACAAAATTCACTACAAATTTGCAATAAAAAACATGGCGTTCCTCCTAATTGATTTTTTCTATACTTCTAATTAAAATATACGGAATATCGTAAAGACATGAAAATCGCTTCTTTAAACGTTATTTTTCTTCAATAAAATAAGTGTATTTGCATAATATAATTAGATTATCACATATATTATAGTATCTTAATATATGTATACCATTTTGTAGTTTGATTTTCAAGGATTTTTAACGATATCGCTCTGATTTTGTCAATGTTTTGAGAAATAAGGCAAGATTCTGTAACTGTACGTATTTTAATTGGGTAGAAATACAGAGCAATCTCACTTACTATAAGATTATCGCAACCAAAAGTATCGCCGGTCGAACCCTTGGAGAGACAATTATTGTCTTTCCCTATGGTATTGTGCTGGCGATAGAAATAGCGAGTAGGTTATAAGCCTGCTCGCTATTTCTGTGCCGCATTTCAATTGGTTTGACTAGACTATAAAAAAACGGCGGTCGAAGTTAATTTCGACCGCTAAAGCCAAATAAAAAAACAGGAGGAAAATGAATTCCCCCTGCTCTTATTATCATAGAAGACATATCCGAGCGGAAATAAATCGCTAAATGAGCTTACGCCAAAAAGTTTTTACGGAAGAATTTCCGCATCAAACGAAGTTGTAACGCTCCAATTACCTCCTGATACAATCCTATGGCCCTGAGTAGTGGGTAATCTAATACCATACACTGATGACCTGGTTGTCTCGGCAGTACCATTCGCTTTGGTTTTATCTGGGAGAGTCACACCTATTGTATGTCCCGCACTGTCTATATATCGCAGTTTACCATTAAATAAATAAGCTGTAAAGGCAGTTGTCAAACCAACTGTACGCGCTGTAAAGACTTTGGTTGACTTATTATATCCAATACTTCCGTTTCCTTTGGTGCTACCTATTGCTGCCATTGTAGCCGCCGATGCAGACGATGCCAACATACAGAATATGCTTATAATCAATAATAATGCTACAATACCTTTTTTGAATATCCTCATTATTTCACACTCCCTAAATTAAATATGTATTTTCCGTATATGCCTTTCTGTGATCAAGTTAATTTTCTTTTTGCTCTAAAAACTCTACTAACTGTCGATTTGCTTCGTCCATAACTGTCTGCAATCCTTTTTGTCGCATGTTTTTGTTAAAGTCATCCAGGTTATAAAGATAAGTCCAACCGGAGAGTTCATTTTCATAATAAGTATTACGTTGCTCCATAAGATAATCCACAACCGCTTTAGATTCGTTTTTAACCGTCTCGGCGTCGAAAATAAATCCTTGAATCGGAGACAGATCCATTTCTTCAATCTCCGCGTAAAGCTCATCCTGTTCAGAATGGTCGGTGATCTTGGGATGAGCCAAAAGCTTGTTTTGAAAAGCCCATGACTCAAATGAGTTATCCGAAGTTCCGTCAACAATCTGATAATCCTCACCTTCTTCGCCCCAGGTCAGTGCGTAGCTCATTTCCGGATCGGTCATTATGTGCGACAAAAGCGTAAATGCCTCGTCTGGATGCTCTGACCATGAGGCGACCGAATTTTGAAGAAACTGGTAGTGATAAGAAAGCGGCATGGTCTCTAAAACCGTGTAGTCATATTTATTTTCGGGATTATGCACCGCTTCAAATTTTGCCTCTGAAAGCACGGTGACCACTTCGAAAAGCGAATCGATATTTTCATAGTCCTCAGGGTCTTTAAGATAACCCTTGTCCGCAAACCTTTCAAATATCCCATTGATCCTTTTAAAATCGTCCGTTTCATATTTCGGCACGGCCTTTATCGTATTTTCTGTCTCTTCTAAGGCGAGAAAACGGCTAATTGGGAAATACGCGGAGTCACTTACCCACAGATCCAAATCCTTTGAAAGGGTCACTATAAAATCTTTGTTCCCCGCCGCCTGCTCACCGCGAAAAACAAGGTCGGCATACTTTTCAAGCAAAGAAATATCGTTTTTCGCGGCGGGCATGTCCAGATCATATTTTTCGGCGTAGTCTTTACTCCAATATAAAATTTTCTTCTGTGGGTTAATGCTGAGAGTGGGCAAGCCGTAAAGAACGCCGTCAAATTCGGCGGCCTTCAGTACCTTTTCCGGATAAACCTCCTTTATCTTGCTCCACTGCTCATCGCCGTAATATTCCGAAAGCGGCAGGCAGTAGCCGTTTTTGACAAACCATACCTGCGGCACCTCGTTAACAGAAAGCTGTACCACGTCAGAGTATAGAATATCTATCTGCTCACCGCCATTTTTGCTTTTTTCGACCTCTTCACAGTAGTCCCCTGTTTCTCCCACCGGAATTTGCTTGATTTCCAGCTCATAAGGCAGCCCATTTTCTTTCAGCAGCCTGTTAAAATAATCAGGACTGTAGCTGATAATCGTATCCGGAATAGCCCAGACAATTTTTGTTATGCCGGAAGTAGATCCGCCGGAAGAGGGGCTTTTTTTCTTGCAGCCAGTACCAAGCATAAGTAATACGGTTGAAATCAACAATAAAGCCGCCGGTCGCCGGAATATGTTTGCGAAATTCAAAAAAACATTAATCAATTTATTCCCACCTTATTGAAAAAAATAAATTATATGATATTATTCATATGTTATACTATTCGAGTTAATCTGTCAATAAATCTAGAAAAATTCTAAAAGGGGATATTCATTTGGATTTTATAAAAAGAAGCTTTATTTACATAATAAGAAACCGCATAAAGTCGCTGATGATCCTTTTGGTCGTTTTTCTGTTAGGTT
>DOZQ01000037.1 GCA_003517915.1 Oscillospiraceae bacterium
TTTTGTTATCGGCTTCCATCTTTCTCCTCACCGCAATTCTCCTCAAGCGGTTTCTGTTCTGCATGAGGCCAGCGGTTTGGGTAAGCCCGGTTCCTTTGTTTCTGATCGATATTCGGTCTACAAGGTTCCTGTCAAATCCCTGTCAAATCCCTGTTTCCAGAGGTGCGGCACATCCGGATAGAAGACTTTAAGGACGATATTTCCAACAATCTCAATGAATGCTTCAATAAGCAATTCAAGGCTTGGTACAAAACAAAGCAAGGTTTTTCGTTGTTTCAGTCTGCTAACAACCTCATTTCCATGTTCGTGTTCTTTTTTAATTTCGTCCGCCCACATTCTGCTTTGGACAACCTTACACCAGCACAAGTCGCCGGCCTTAATCTGAACAATAATCAAAAACGGAAGTATTTGCTTGTGGCGTGACGAAATACTGTGTATCAGAAAGCGATTCTTTCATGTTAACTTTACAGAGCCATTATTTTTTAAATAAGCTTAATTTCTGGATTTTGTAGGAACGAGCTGTGCGCCCGCAGACGGGCTTAGAGGTATTTTTACAGCAACATGTCCTTGAGCGCCAGCCTGTTTGTGTGATTCTTAGATGGTTTGGCACTGTCTGACGGATATCCGAGCGGGAGCATGGCGACCGGCACGATATTTTCGGGCAGAGCGAGCAGCTTGGAGGTTTTAGCGGGATCAAAATACATAACCCAGCAGCTGCCCAGCCCCTGCTCCCACGCCGCGAGCATAAGGTGAGTCGTCACGATGCTTGCGTCAACGTCGCCGCTTAAGTGACCGTCAAAGCCGCGTTTCCAGCAGACGGTATTGTCATAGCAGACCAGCAGCACCGCCGGGGCGCCGAAGCGGTAGGGGGTGCATTGATCCAGCTTCGCCAAATCCGCCGGGTCGGTAATGATCTTTATGCGCTGCGGTTGGCTGTTGCAGGCGGTGGGCGCGTCGCGCCCGGCCTCAAGTATATGTTCGAGTTTTTCCGGCGGGATGGGCAGCGGTTTATATCCACGCACGGAATAGCGTTCTTTTGCAAGGTTAATAAAAGAATTCACAGCGGTTCCTCCTCATGAATTTGTATTTGGTTTGAGTATATTGGTTAGCGGTTACGGCTTCATATCGCAGGAGGCGGTGGGGAGTACTATTGCCGGGTCGGGTTTCGCTTTTTTTGGATCCTTCGCCGTGACATAGCGGGGCAGGATCAGTCTTGCGCCGCGCTTAATAAGCTCGAACTGCGCGTATTTATGCCGTGAGATTTCCCCGTCCATCGCGACGGTTGCCTCCCGTTCGGAACGCACGGTCATGCGCGTGCCTTTTATCACACGGCAGATTTCCGGCATGTTTACAAGCTTGCCTTTGCGGTAGGCGGAAAGCAGGCGCAGAATTTTAAGCCGGGACATGGACTTAATCAGTACGCAGTCGATAAGGCCGTCGTTTATGCGCGCGTCCGGAGCGCTTTTGAATCCGCCGCCGTAATGGGAGGCGTTCGCGGCTATGGCAAACAGAAAATCCATTTCAATAGGTTCCGCATCGTCGATTTGTACGGTGAAATGATTGTTGATGTTTTTGAAAAATCCATAAAAAAGGGCAAGTATATAAGACAGCGAGCCGCTTACAAGCGGCAGGCTTTTAAACCGGTACATGTTGGCGGCCACTTCTGCGTCCATGCCCATGCAGCATTGATTTATGCTGTAGTTGTCGCCGAGCTTGATAAGATCAATGTCGATGGAAGAACCCTTTACCTGTCCCTCAATGTCGAAAAAACGCGATGTATCGTGAAAATATTCCACGAAATCGTTCCCGCTGCCCACCGGGATCACTCCGACCTCCACATTCGGCCAGCCGAACGAGCCGTTTATCACATCGTGAAGCGACCCGTCGCCGCCAACCGAATAAATCCGCACGTCGCCGCCGCGCGCGGCCTCGTCGCGGGCAAGCTCCTGCCCGTGCTTGGGATGCTCGGTGATATAAACGCGGTGGCTTCCGGCGTTCTCTAGAAAATAAAGCTGTATTTCTCCGACGATTCTTTTATACAGATTTTTTTTGCCCGCAGTGGGATTGACGATGAAAATATGCCGCATACCGATTTCCTCCAGGCTGTTTCGCCGTCTATATTCATTTATAATGTATGATCCGGGCGGCCACGCGTGGCCGACTTTACAAATTTACCTTAAAGTAAAGATACAACTGGCATTTGATCATGCCGTTATATAGCTTTCGCCGCTTGTCGGCTTTTCTTCCGAACAGGGTTTCGAATTTTTCGTGGGGGCTGATGACGCAGTATTTCCATTTAGGAACAGGCTCGAACAGCCGCCCCATAGCTTTATAAAGCTCTTCCGCGGCGTGAATCTCCAAAAGGCGTTCCCCATACGGCGGATTGGTGAGCACAAGCCCCCGCTCGGTTTCGCGCTTAAAGGCGCTTAAATCCCGTTTTTCGGCCTTAACGCTTTCCAAAACTCCCGCCAGCTTGGCGTTTCGAAGGGTAAGCTCGACAGCACTGCTGTCTATATCGAAGCCGCGCGCCATAAAATCCTTGTTGTATTTTATAAGATCCTTTGCCCGGGCGCGTTCTCTGCTCCAGACGGAACTGTCCAGAGAATCAAACCGTTCAGCCGCGAAATTGCGGTTTATACCCGGCGCTATGCTGAACGCCTGCAAAGCGCTTTCGATGAGCAGGGTTCCCGAGCCGCAAAACGGGTCATATACCTGGCTGTCGGGATAAATCCTCGCG
>DOZQ01000254.1 GCA_003517915.1 Oscillospiraceae bacterium
GTTTTTGCAGCTAGCAAAAACGGGCGGTCTTTGTTTTTGCGAATATCTATATTATTCCCAGTCTTTCTGTAACAAACCGCCGCATCCCGGCGGTGTCACAGGCTTCGTCATGCCGCACCGGCAAACTGTTCAGATTTTTTAAAGCGGCGGGCATGAACTGTCCGGTCAAGCCCTCAAGTGACCGCGCGGCCGAAAACTCATCGTCCGTAAGCCCCTCACCGAGCGCCGCCAAAACGCTGCGCGGGAATTTATAGGGGCTCGCTGTGGAGGCTATAACAGCGGGAGTTTCGTCCCCCGTTTGCGTCTTATAATCCCGGTATACTTTCAGTCCCACCGCCGTGTGGGTGTCGCATAGGTACGAGCAGCCCTCGAAGGCGGACTTTATCGTGGCGGCGGTGTTGGCCTCGTCGCAGTATCCCNNGGTCCCCGCTCTCCGCTTTGTAATCCCGGTATACTTTTATACCGACCGCTGTGTGGGTATCGCACAAATAACCATGTTCGTTATATATATTTCCTATTGTCTCGCCGGTGCCCCTCTCATCGCAATATCCGCCGTAAAAAGACCGCTTTATTTTTTCTGAAATTTCTTTTCCCACCTCATAACGGCCTTTTTCCGCAAGGTCTCTCATCCAGCCCTTAACCCGTGCCGGATCATTTCCGCTAAGCATGAACAGCAGCCGCTCAAGGTTTGATGAAATCAGGATATCCATAGACGGCGACATTGTGGTGTAAAAATCCCTGTTGCGGTCATAAATCCCCGTGTTTATAAAATCGGTTAAAATTTTATTTTTGTTGGAGGCGCAAATCATCTTATTAACCGGGAGCCCCATTTGTTTCGCGTAATAGGCGGCTAAAATATTGCCGAAATTGCCGGTGGGAACCACAATGTTGATAGGCTCGCCGGATTTTACCGCGCCTTTGGCCAAAAGGTCGCAGTAGGCGGAAATGTAATAGACCACCTGCGGAACCAGCCGCCCCCAGTTAATGGAATTCGCGCTCGAAAACCGCATACCGCGCCCGGCAAGCAAGGCCTTTAATTCCGGATCGGTAAAAATCTTTTTGACTCCGGCCTGCGCATCGTCAAAATTGCCTTCTATCCCGCAGACATGGACGTTTGCGCCTTGCTGAGTAATCATCTGGAGTCTTTGCATATCGCTTACGCCTTGCTGGGGATAAAACACCACTATTTCGGTGCCGGGAACATCCTTAAAGCCCTCAAGCGCCGCCTTGCCGGTATCCCCCGATGTAGCAACCAGAATTACGATTTTATCTTTAATAGAGTTTTTTGCGGCCGATTTTGTCATAAGGCGCGGCAAAATCTGAAGCGCCATATCTTTAAACGCGCTTGTTGGGCCGTGCCATAATTCCAGCATGTAAACCCCGTCATACAGCCTTTTCAGCGGCGCAGGCGTGTCTGTTTCAAACCTTCCGCCGCCGTAAGCCTGATTTACGCAGTCTCTCAGCTCCTCTTCCGAAAAATCGGTGAGGAACCGGCCTAAAATCTCGACCGCGCGGCTGTAATAATCCATTTTGGTAAGCGCACGCAAGTCATTTTCGTAAAGCGCGGGTAAATCCTGCGGTACAAATAAACCGCCGTCGTCCGCTATTCCCTTAACAATCGCCATGGAGGCGGATATGTCCGCACCGCCGCCCCTTGTGCTTCTATACAGCATTTAAGTCGTCCCCCTTTTTAAATTTCTCATGAAAAACTCGTAGGCGTTGCCGTACATGAGCTTATCCAGCAAAGTCTCATCCAGCCCTCTTTGGTAAAGATATTCGCATACCAGCTCCATTTTGTCTATACTGCCCCATTCCGGAGCCATGTCGCCGCCGTCGTAATCCGCTCCCATCGCCAATACCGACTCGCAGCCCTGCTCCAAAAAATACGCGGTCATGCGGTAGACATCGTCCAGCCCCGCGTTTTTTTCGCTCAAAAAAGGCCGGTGCAGGTTAATTCCTATAAGCCCGCCCCTCATTCTTAAAATCCGGATCTGTTCCGCAGTCAAATTGCGGGGGTGCGGACAAATCTCAAAGGCATTTGAATGGCTCGCCAAAAACGGGCGGGACGCCGTCTCGGCCACATCATAAAACCCCTTTTCGCTTAGATGAGAAACATCCACAAGAATCCCCAATTTTTCACACGCGCGAACCGCTCTTTTCCCAAACGGAGTAAGCCCCCGGTTAGCAGTTACCGCGCCGCAGCCCAGCTCGTTCTCCCCGTTCCAGCAAAGGGTCAGAAGCCGCACACCCAGCGCGTGTAAAATAAGCAGGTTTTCGGCGCTCCCGCCGAGGATATTTCCGTTTTCGGCTGCCAGCAGCGCAGCGGTCTTACCCTGCTCCGACGCCGAACGCAATTCTTCGGCGGTTTTGCAAAAACGCAGCGACCCACGGTTTTCATAAAACTGAACTATCGCGTACTGCGCAGCCCGCCTAAAATAATCAAAAGGTTTTTCCATACCGTCCGGCGTGAATATTGCGAACACCTGCGCGTATGAATCAAATTGCCCGGTTTTGCGCAGTGAAATCTGCCTGTTATTGTCACCCAAACCTTCCGACGTCTCAAAGCACGCGGTCAGCGTATCGGCATGCAAATCAAAAAGTCTCAATAAACTTCACGCTCCATGCGGCGCACCGCGAAAACACGCAAAAATTTGGCGCGTGAAGTTTTTCGCATATGGTGC
>DOZQ01000201.1:0-693 GCA_003517915.1 Oscillospiraceae bacterium
GACGACGGACGGTATTTACGGCGTGGAGGGTAACCACGACAATCACGTTGAGCTTTTCGCGGTGATGGAGAAATATGGCATGGTTCCGCTCTCCAACAACGGCGTTTGTGTCCGAGATGGATTATTCGTCGCCGGGGTTGAGGATTTGTGGAACCGTGAGCCAGATGTCGCCAAAGCAACTAGAGCTGCCGATGACGGCGATTTTGTGTTGCTGCTTTCTCATAACCCGGACGTCACGATGAAGCAGAATACCGATAATGCCGATCTCATACTCAGCGGACACACCCACGGAGGTTATGTCACGCTGTTCGGATTATTTGCCCCGGCGCTTGTCTGGAGTAACGATATAACCGAATATGGTGATGATTTCATGTCAGGATGGGCAAAATCACGGGATGGCACTGACATTTATATAAGCAACGGAACCGGATATTTTGAAGCAACTCCACGAGTATTCGCGCGCCCGCAGGTAATTTTGCTGGCGCTTAGAACGACTGCTAATTGACACGTAAAACCTGAAAAAAGATGAGGGAAGCGGGCAAAGGCGTGTCAAACAAAAAGTGGCGTTTTGACCCGGATTTGAGCGCGGCGGCGTGGATGTTTTAAATTGTTTTAGAAGTGTGACCGGTTTCTATTCGCCGTTCACATTTTCTTACACAGATCATTATTTTATAGCCAAACCACTTGAAAACA
>DOZQ01000201.1:788-8667 GCA_003517915.1 Oscillospiraceae bacterium
GGTTTTGAAATGGTTCTAGTATAGGAAACCCAGCGAATTATTCACTTTGCAGACTCCTTTTCAGATGATTTTTCACTAATTCTTGGCGGCGATTTTCAGCCTGCCGCCCATCCTGCTCAACAGTTCACTGGTTATGCTGTTTGCATTCTCCGCCACGGCCGCAGCACAAAGTTCGTCATTCCCGTCTTTTCCAATAAGCGTTGCAATATCGCCCGCACAAACGTTATCAATATCGGTAATGTCAACCGCAAGATAATCCATGCAAATTTTGCCGACTACAGGCGCTCTTTGCCCGCCTATTAAGACTGCGCTATTATTGCAGGACAGATTCCTCGGAAATCCGTCGGCAAATCCAATGGAAATAATTGCTATCCGGCTGTTTTTTTCGGTAATAAAACTTCTTCCATATCCCACGCTTTCGCCGCATTTTACTTGTCTGATAAGAATGATTTTCGATTTCAGGGACAAAACAGGACGCAAATCAAGCCGCAGTTTTGTTGCATTCATCGGTGAGCTTAATATGCCATATAAAGCTACACCCGCTCTGATATAATCGCAGTTAAGCTCGGGATAATTCAAAAAGCCATAGCTGCTTTGAATATGCGTTTTGGGGATTTTGATCCCGCGTTCTTTCAGACCGTCAAGTGAACTGTAAAACCGCCGGATTTGCGTATGTGTAAAGTCAATATCCTGCGCGGCGAGACTGTCTGAAACACACAAATGAGTATAAATCCCGCTGATTTCAATATGCCGTAGTGCGAAGGCTTTTGCAATTGCTTCGGTATCCGTGCTCTCAAAGCCGAGCCGATGCATCCCGGTATCAATTTTAACGTGTGCCTTTATATTATAACCCTGCCCGTTTAGCGCTGCAGCATAGTCATAGTCAATCAGCGTTTGCGTCAGCTTATATTTATGTAGCTCCCTTGTCTGGGCGGGACTTGTAAAACCGAGGATTAGAATCTCACCCGTAATGCCATGACGACGCAGCTCGATGCCTTCATCAATGCTGGCTACGGCAAACGCTTTCACACCCATTCGGTTTATGCATTCGGAGATTTGTAAGGCTCCGTGACCGTATGCGTTGGCTTTTACCACAGCCATTAAATCACAGCCCTGCGGCATTGCGCTTTTAAGGGTTTTCACATTATGTTTTAAGTTATTCAAATTAATTTCTATCCAGGCACCGTCTGTCTCAGCAGCGCGGAGGTTAGCTTTTTTCATCATTGCTTCTCCAGACGGTCACAATAAAACCATCTACGTTATTCCCGGATACCTGGCACAATGTTTTTTTCGGCACTGTAATTGTCACGGCCTCTGATTTATCCGCCGCCACATAAAAAATCTCGATGGTTTTTCTGTTTTTGCAGACACGTAAATGATTTCCGTCACGCGTATACCGTTTAATAAAATCAATGTACTCTTCCAAAACAAGTGACTTTTCTTTCATAATTTCCGAATGAGGATATCCGACATAGCGAAAATGCCAGGGTTCGTGCGCAATCCCTGTTATGTGCTCTTTTTTATTTGGATAGCGCTCTATAAAGCCATAATCAGGCGCGATTTTACGAAACGCGTTACAAATACCCTCATAAGGGAAATCGGGGCGGATAAAATCAATGTTTTCTTTATTAAGTCCTAAATCAATAGCAAGCCCCGTTTGATGCTCACTATGGTGTGGAGGTGCAACGAATTTTCGGGTGAACTCTTCGCCGTTATCCTTCAGCGAACCGTCGTATATTGATTTTTGTTCAGCCGCTGAGCGATATCCGCTGACGGGAACGATTGCGCTTCCCGCCGAGATTTCATCTAATATAATCCGAAGTGCGTTTGCCGCGTCACGTCTTAAAAGAACACCAGGAAGCTGTGTATCGGCAGGAATTAAATCCATTGATGTGCCGCTGCGTATCCGGTGGCGCAAGTTAACAAGCAGCAGATTTCCGCTGTAAATTTTGTCTTTGCTAAATTTAATCGTATTCATTTTTCTGTGTATAACCCAATCAGCTTGTCCAGCATGTCCGAAAAAGACAACCCGATTCCTTTCATCATATTTGGAAAACGACTGTGGGAGGTAAATCCAGGGATTGTATTTACTTCATTAAACACAATTTCGCCTGATGGAGTTAAAAACATATCTACTCTGGCAAATCCGGAACAGCCAAGCGATTTATAGATTTTCTTTGCCGTTTCCTGTATACGATTCTCACAGTCGGCATCAATGCGGGCAGGCATGTGAATTCTTGACAATTCCGGAGTATATTTTTCATTATAATCGAGAAATCCGCTTGGTATCTCAATTTCATCAACTCTTCCAACGGTAAGCGTATCCTTGCCGAGTATAGCGCAGCCCACTTCAAAACCGTCGACAGATTCTTCGACAATGACCCTGATGTCATATTCAAACGCCAGTTTCACAGCATCGCGGAGATATTTTTTCTCAGATACTTTTGTAATTCCAAAAGATGAACCCGCGCGAACGGGCTTCACAAAAAGCGGATAAACTAGATTTGCCGCGATTTCTGAAAAGGCGGATTCTATTTCAAAGCATTGAAAAGTGACCGCTTTCGGCACGGATATTCCCGCCAGACAGACAAGCTTATGCGCTTTGTCCTTGTCCATGCAAAGAGCCGAAGAGAGCATGTCGCAGCCGACAACAGGGATTCCCGCCAATTCAAACATGCCCTGTAATGTTCCGTCTTCCCCATTCTTTCCATGTAACACGGGAAACGCCAAGTCTATTTTGACAGCGTTATATTTATCTTCATAAAGCTCTAAAAATCCCCTTACGCGGCGGCTTTGGGAAACGGCGACGGGATACAGGTTTTGTGTATCCTTATTCCAAGTGCCGTTTGAGATTTTTTCATATTCTCCCGTAAAGTGATACCATTCACCGTCTCTGGTGATCCCAATGGGGATAATCTCATATTTTTCTTCGTTGATATTTTGAAAAACCGCAAATGCCGAGTGCAGCGACACTTCATACTCCGGCGAATTTCCTCCAAAAATAACCGCTATCTTTTTTCTACACATATTATGCACCCCTTTTTTCTATGTTAATATCTTCTGAAAGCTTATAAGCGATTTCACATTCATTGACGTACAATTCCTTTATAATTTTATTGCAGGATTCTTTGTCTGTCTCCAAGCGGCAGACAGATGCCAGCTGATAAACGGCATCGCCCTGTTTGCGGTAGGAAACCGGCGGATTAAATACCGAATAACTGGTATTCACAGGGTCTTTTGACAAGATGCGGCCGTAGATAAATTTACCTTCAAAGCTGATTTCAATTTGAAAGGTATTGTCTGTTTCGTTGCGCGCTTTCAAATCCAGCCACCCTTCGCTTACAGTAGCGTCGGTTCCGCAGGGTAACCCATCTGCGGCCGGCGGTAAAAATTGAACGGCGTGTGCGTGGCGTTCGGTCACCGTAAGCGGCGTGTGAAGAAAAAGCCAGAACAGCATGTTGCTTAGTTGGCACAGCCCCCCTCCGTAAGAAGCTGTTATTTTACCGTCGGCAAGATTTAAGCCTTTTTTATAAGGCTCATATTTATCGGCCTGCCGCACAAGCTGCCAAAAGGAAAAAGTTTCACCCGGTTTGATCAAAACCCGGTCTATTGTATTTGCCGCAAGATTCAGATTGTGCACTTTCCCTATTTGATAGTTCATATCAAAACCGCTGTTTTCGTTCAGCATAAGCGATGAGGTTTCAAACACAATGCCCGGCAGTAATCCCTCAGAAATTTTTTTCGCGTACTTGTTCCCGTCAAGCCGCATTTTCAAATAAAACAGTTTTTTTCTCTGCCATTTACGAAGGGGAAGCAAGAAGGGGAATATTTGCGTTAATCTTTTTCGCGCCATAAAGCTTACTCCTTTTTGTCAATTTGCTATATTGCTATATATAAAACAGCACTCCTGCTTTGACACGATAATTGTATCAAAATAGGGAGTGCTGTTTTTCCGTTCATCCCGACGGATTTTTTAAATTTTCAAGCGAAAATCCTTACGATTTTCCCACGAAAGCGGCAGCGTCACACAAAATTCTATTAGTTCATTTTCGCTGCTTGCCGTAATTGTTCCATGATGGAGAGTTATGATTTCTTTGGCAATGGCAAGCCCAAGACCAGCTCCACCTCTGTTTGTTCCCCGGGCGGTATCAAGCCGGTAAAACTGTTCAAATATCCTGCCGAGCTTTTCATGGGGAATATTGTCGCCGTGGTTCGTGAATTTAACGGTGGTTTCCGTGTTATTTTGCAGGACGGTAATTTCAATAACACTGTTTTCAAAGCTGTAAAACACGGCGTTTCTCAGCAGATTATCAAATACGCGCTGCAGCTTGTTTACATCGCACTTTATCATAACATCCGGCGCGGCATTCAAAATACACTCAAGTCCTTTATCCGATAGTATCCCTTTAAATTCAAACGAAAGCTGCTCAAGCAGCCGGGTCAAGTTCACCCTGCTGTACTGCAGTTCAATATTTGAAAGATTAAACCGCGTAATTTCAAAAAACTCGTTGATCAGTTCTTCGAGGCGTTCGGCCTTGGTTAATGAAACAGACAAATATTTTTCTCTTAATTCCTCTGAAATCTGCCCTTCATCACGCAACAGCGTTAAATAGCCTATGACAGAGGTCAGAGGAGTTTTTAAATCGTGAGCCAGATAAACAATCAAATCGTTTTTACGCTGTTCCGCTTCTTTTGCCAATCTTGCGTTTTGAAAAGCCGTATCTCTAACCTGATTTAGCTCATCCTGAACGCTTTTCATAGCGTCAGAAAGAATAATAGGGTCATTCGTGGGGATGGCAAGTTTTTCGGAAGCGGAAATAACCTCGTCAAGATATCTAAGCGGCCGCCCCATAAAACGATAGGTAATAATCGCCCATCCCGCTATGAGCGGTAGAGCCAAAAAAACAAGAATATAATCCTTGACGAATTTTAAAATTTGGTAAAGCGGATCGTCTGGCTGCCATATAAACATCGAAATGAATTGCTGGGCTAACAAAGCAAGAAGAAGAAAACCGACAATAAAGCCCGTAAGAGTCAAAAGATATTGCAGCGAAATCCGCTGGGTTATACGGTTTTTATAATTGCCTCTGGCCTTTGTTTTTTCATTCAATTGTGTAACCAACTCCCCATACGGTTTTTACGAATTTGGGATTTTTCGCGGGTTCGCAGAGTTTATCGCGCAGTCTGCCGATATGAGCCATAACTGTATTGTTATTGTCAAGATATTTTTCACCCCATACCGCTTCAAACAATTCTTCTGACGAGACAACCTTCCCTTTGTGGTCGCATAAATACCAGAGGATAGAAAACTCTATTGGGGTAAGCGTAATTTCTTTTCCAAATAAACTGCATTTATGTGTTTCCCTGTTAATCATCAGCCCTCTGATATCATATTCGCGAACGGCTGCCTGTACGATATTCTGATTACTATTATATTTTACATATCGGCGAAGCTGTGTTTTTACCCTTGCAATCACCTCCAAGGGATTAAACGGTTTTGTTATATAATCGTCGGCTCCAATGGTAAGACCCATAATTTTATCCATATCCTCAAGCTTTGCGGTAAGCATAATAATCGGATAAAAGTGTTTTTCGCGGATTTTTTGACAGATATGAAACCCATCAATATCGGGAAGCATCACATCCAATATAGCCAAGTCTAACTCTGTTTCTTCAATACATTTCAAAGCGTCTGTTCCGTTATAAAACTTATGCACTGTATATCCGTCATTTTTAAGATAGACTTCTAATAAATCAGTTATTTCTTTTTCGTCATCTACAATCAGAATGCGTTCATTCATAAAATTGCGTTCTCCTTAACCTAAATATGCTAGACTGCCTCCATCTGATCTTCTCAATGGGATTTTTAATTATTATGTCTAAAATAATTATATAATTCGACATAGCTGAAGACGTATTTAAATTATTATATCATACCAAGTCTGCCCATACAATATTTGGGTAGGCATACTAATCTGCAATTAAAAACAGTCCAATATCTACTATGGTGTCAGTTGTCATAATCTTAGAAACGCGAGGGCAGGATAACCTCTCTACTCTTTCAGCGTAAACAAAATGCTTGTTTCATGTTCGTCGCTCTCGGCCCAGATTTCCTCATCCAGCCCACGGATAATTTCCCTTGCAATCGAAAGCCCAAGCCCGTTGCCGCCGCCCGAATGGGCTTTGTCAACAGTATAAAAGCGTTCAAAAAGGAATGGAATATCCTCGGCGGAAATTCGGTTCCCCGTGTTGGATACGCCGACGGTGAAGCCTTCTTTCACTTTTTCACAGGAAAGCGTAATCCTGCCGTTTTCTTGTGTGTGCTTTATGGCGTTGTCCATTAAAACAACAAGCACCTGTTCTACGCGGTCGGCATTGCTGCTGACCAACACGGGCGCGGACATCTCCGCGCGAACCGCAAACTCCAGTCCGGCGTCCCGCGCGAGATGCCCGTAGCCGTCCGCAATATCCTGAAGCACCTCCCGCAAATCGAAACGGGATTTTTGCATGGCCGTTTTGCCTGCCTGTAAACGGGAAAGCTCCAGCAGATCATCCACCAGCCGCGACAGCCGCAGGGATTCCCGCACGATGTTGTTGTAAAAAAGCTGCCGTTTTTCCTCGGTTTTCGCCATGCCGTCCCGCAATGTCTCGCCCATGGCCCGAATAGAGGCAATGGGTGTTCGCAGCTCATGGGATACGTTTGCCACATAATCCCGCCGGGTTTGCTCCAATCTTTCTGACTCCACGGCAAAATGATTCATACTTGCGCCAAGCTCGCCGATTTCCCCCTTGACCGATTCATCGGCGCGTACGGTGTAATTCCCTTTTGCCATTGCGTGCGCCACATCCCGCATTTGCCGAATGGGGATTACAAGCCTGCGGGTGAGAAAATACGCCGGGATAAGCATGACGATGAACGCCGCAAGTGTGCTGATGATCAGTGTCGCGTTCAGTCCGCTCATGGTTTCGCTCAGCTCGCGCATCGACTTGGTAAAGATCACGGCACCGCCGCTTTTGATGGGAACGCCGACCACCAGGAAAGATTCCCCCGCTGCCGTTTTCCGCACCTCGGAGATTTCATTGCCGGCAAGCACCGTACTTAAATCAGCGGATATCAGCGTGGCGGTGTCGGCCTTGGACAGTTCAAAATCGTTTCCCGGCGGTGGGCTTCCATCCGGCGGAGGCGTGCCGCCGCCTTCCGGACGCATTCCCCCGCCTGGCTCCATAATGGCTTTACCCTGCGCGTCGTAGATGTGCAGGGTCGCGCCGAAGGCGCGGTTTTCATCCCGCAAAAGCGGCCCGGGGGCATTCTCATTGGCGGTGTCCGACAGCATTTCGGCCACTGTGCGGGCAATGGGCGTCAGCTCCTTTGCCCGCATGTCCGCGTAAAGCCATTGCGAGACAAAAATATAAATGCCCGCCGACAAAAGTCCGGACAGCAACACTGCCGACAAGAGCAGCAGAATAATCCTGCGGAGCAGAACACTCTTATTGTAAAGTAAACCGTCTCAAGCATGCCGCGTCACCTCAAACTTATATCCCACACCGTACACGCTGCGAATGCTGAAATGTCCGTTGTCCGGCAGCTTTTGCCTAATCCGCTTTATCTGCGTGTCCACCACGCGGGTGTCACCATAGTAATCGTAGCCCCAAACGTCCGCGAGAAGCTGCTCACGGGTAAACACCCTGCCCGGCGCGGAGCAGAGCTTATACAGCAGCTCCACTTCCTTCGGCGTGCAAGCGAGCGCCCCCCGTTCGGTATGGACCTCGTAATTGCTGATGTTGATTTGCAGGCCGGGAAAACGCAGCAGCAGCTGCGTTTCCTTTGGCGCTTCAGTCATTCGGCGCAGCACCACCTTGATGCGCGCGACCACCTCGC
>DOZQ01000146.1:0-6595 GCA_003517915.1 Oscillospiraceae bacterium
CATCTATTTTTCCTCCGGCACCGCGGGTATGCCCAAAATGGTGCTGCACGATTTTACCCTGCCGCTGGGGCATATCCTCACCGCGAAATATTGGCAGCGGGTACAGGACAATAAAATCCACATGACCCAGACCGATTCCGGCTGGGCAAAGTTCGCCTGGGGCAAAATCTACGGGCAGTGGCTTTCGGGCGCGGCTATAGGGGCGTACGACACCGACAAGTTCGTACCCGACAAGATGCTGAAAGCCATTCAGCTTATCCGCCCGGCCACCTTCTGCGCCCCCGCCACAATCTACCGTTATCTCATCAAGGAGGATTTGTCGGGTATTAATTTTGATTTTATCGAGCACGCGTCCATGGCGGGCGAGCCGCTGAATCCCGAGGTGTTCCATCAGATAGAAGCCAAAACCGGTATGCGGCTGCACGAGGGCTTTGGTCAGACCGAGGGGCCGGTGCTGCTGGCGAATTTCGGCTGGTTTCCGATAAAGCCCGGTTCTATGGGCAAGCCCTCCCCAATGTTCGGACTAAAGCTGCTGGATGAAAACGGGCAGCTCTGCGACGACGGCGTCAACGGCTCCATCTGCGTCACCGGCACCGATATAAAGCGTCCCACGGGGCTGTTCCGCGAATATTACCGGGATGAGGAAACCACGAAAAACTGCTGGCATGACGGCGTTTACAATACCGGCGACATCGCCTGGCGGGACGACGAGGGCTATTACTGGTTTGTAGGCCGGGGCGACGACGTGATTAAATGCTCCGGCTACCGCATAGGGCCGTTCGAGGTGGAAAGCGCCCTGCTTGAGCATCCGTGCGTACTCGAATGCGCGGTGACCGCCGCGCCCGACCCCATGCGCGGGCAGGTCGTCAAGGCGACCATTGTTTTGGCCAAGGGCTTCACGGCGTCCGACGCGCTTACCAAGGAGCTAAAGGAGCATGTGAAAAAGGTCACCGCGCCCTATAAATATCCGCGTATTATAGAATATGTTGAGGAGCTGCCTAAAACCGTGTCGGGCAAAATCCGCCGGAATGAGATACGCAGGCGGGACAACGAGAAATAATAAAGAGATGATAAAATGAAAAAGCGGATTTTTGTTAGTGTTTTCTTGATTATGGCTTTGTTATTTGCCGGTTGTATCCAGAGAAAAGAAGTTAAGGATATGACCATGGACATCAATGTGATGCTGACCCGCAGCGAAGAGTGGGGAAAAATTTCATACTCAATAACTCCCCCGGAAGAAGATTTTTTTGCGCGGGTTGACGGCTCGACCGCCACAATACCGATCACCGCTGAGCTGCTGCGGCAGTTTTACGGTTATTCTGACAAGCAGGTTCAAAGCTCCCCGTTTATAAATCACAGCACCACCCATCAGGCATACGTCAATCTGATTGGCGGCAACGTAGATGATACTGCGACCAGAGTGAAAACCGATATTATTTTTGCAACGCCGCCCTCGCCGGAAGAACTCAGCATGGCAAATGAAAAGGGTATAGAACTCGACCGCACCCCTATCGCGCGGGACGGCTTTGTGTTCATCACTCACAAAGACAACCCGGTCAACAGTTTAACAGTAGAGCAGATTCAGAAAATCTACACCGGAGAAATACTCAGCTGGGAAAGCGTAGGCGGGGAAGACCGACGGATAAAAGCCTACCAGAGGGACGCGAACTCCGGAAGTCAAACCATGATGGAAGATCTGGTTATGGAAGGTAAGAAAATGATGCGGCCGCGAGACTTAGGGACATCTATGTCGGGGGTTATTTTGGGTATTTCCGAATATACTAACGGTCCTGACAGCATTGGGTATACTTTCAGCTATTATCTGAACAATCTCTATAAAAGCCCGAATATCAAGGTTCTGAAGGTTGACGGAGTGGAGTACAACGATGAAACCCTGAATAATGGCTCTTATCCTTTTTCTTCCGCTTATTACGCCGTGATAAGGGAGGACGAGCCGGAAGATTCCCAGGCGCGCATTTTGCGGGATTTTCTTGTGAGCGGCGAGGGACAGCAGATTATAAAAATGGCGGGATATTATCCCGTGTCAGGAAAATGAGACAAACGAAAAATAAGAGGTGAAAAATCTTGGACAGCAGAATCGCGGCCATAGAGAGAAGCACAAATGAAACCGATATAAGACTGACCCTTAATCTCGACGGCACGGGCCGTTGCGAGTGCGGCACCGGCATAGGCTTTCTCGACCATATGCTGGACGGCTTCGCCCGGCACGGGATGTTTGATCTTTCGCTTAAATGCCAGGGGGATCTCGGGGTGGACTCGCATCACACCGCCGAGGATATCGGCATTGTGCTCGGCGGGGCTATAAAAAAAGCTCTGGGCGACAAAAAAGGCATACGGCGCTATGGCAGCTTTCTTCTGCCGATGGACGAAGCGCTTATCCTGTGCGCGGTGGATCTTTCCGGTCGTCCGTTTTTTGTAAGCGACGTGGATTACACGCAGCCGAGGCTGGGTACGCTCGAAACCGAAACGCTGCGTGAATTTTTCTACGCCGTGGCTTATGCCGCAGGGATGAACCTGCACTTTAAAAAGCTCGGCGGCGTAAATAATCATCACATAGCCGAGGCGTGTTTTAAGGCGTTCGCCAAGGCGCTCGATATAGCGTCGTCGCTTGATCCCCGCGTGGAGGGTGTCTGGTCGACAAAGGGCGCGCTGTAATGAGGTTAACCGCAGTCAGGCATACTCCTAACAATTAGACAAAAGCCTGCATTTTTGAATGAGGATTAAATGCAACCCGACAGAATTCACGCTTTTGCGGCAAACAAAGCCCTTCGGCTCTTGCGCCGGGCGGATTATATGTTTATAATGGTAAGGATGATTTGTTGACAGAAAGGAGCAAAAAATGAACTATTCACATGAAGTAGACAGTATGTGTGTGGTGGCTAAAGGCCCTCATCACGGCCCGGCCCCTATTCCGGAAGAGGGGCGCTGGGTCAAATCTTATGAAATCAAGGATATCGCCGGTCTTTCACACGGCATAGGCTGGTGCGCTCCGCAGCAGGGCTGCTGCAAGCTTACTCTAAACGTTAAGGCGGGTATTGTGGAGGAAGCGCTGGTCGAGACGGTCGGCTGCTCCGGCATGACTCATTCGGCGGCTATGGCGGCCGAAATTCTGCCGGGGAAAACCCTGCTCGAATGCCTTAACACAGACCTTGTCTGTGACGCTATCAATGTCGCTATGCGCGAGATATTCAAGCAGTTTGCCTATGGCAGAACCCAGTCCGCTTTTTCGGAGGACGGCCTTCCGGTAGGCGCGGGTCTTGAAGACTTGGGCAAGGGTCTGCGCTCGCAGGTCGGAACGATGTTTTCCACCAAGCTCAAGGGCGTTCGCTATATGGAAATGGCCGAGGGCTATATCACCAAAATGGCGCTGGATGAAAACGGCGAGGTAATCGGATACCAGTTTGTAAGGGTCGGCAAAATGCTGGAGGATATCCGCCACGGCATGGCGGCAAACGAAGCGTATGAAAAAAATACCGGCAGCTACGGCCGGTTTGACGAAGCGGCGAAATATATCGATCCGCGTGAAGAATAAGGGAAGGAGGAAAAATTAATGGCTGAAATTAGATTTGAGGGCAAAGAACGCCGCATGGAAAAAATCGACAAGTGCCTTGAGCAGTATGATATCGGCAATCTGGCGGATGCCCGCGCGCTTTGTCTTGCCAAGGGCATTGACGTGGAAAAGATCGTAAAGGGTGTGCAGCCCATCGCGTTTGAAAACGCGGTTTGGGCCTATACTCTGGGCGTGGCTATCGCGCTGAAAAAAGGTATTGAAAACGCGTCGGAAGCGGCGGCGGCTATAGGCGTGGGCTTGCAGGCGTTTTGTATCCCCGGCTCGGTTGCCGAGCAGAGAAGTGTCGGTTTAGGGCACGGTAATCTTGGCGCGATGCTGCTTAAAGAGGAAACCGGCTGCTTTTGTTTTTTGGCGGGGCATGAATCCTTTGCGGCGGCGGAAGGCGCTATCGGCATTGCCCGCACCGCGAACAAGGTTCGCTCTCAGCCGCTCAGGGTTATTCTCAACGGACTGGGCAAGGATGCCGCTTACATAATCTCCCGTATTAACGGCTTTACTTATGTAGAAACCCGGTTTGATCATCACACCGGCGAGCTTGAGACAGTCAGAGAAAAAGCTTTTTCGGCAGGCGAGAAAGCCGCTGTGCGCTGCTACGGCTGCGACGACGTGCTCGAGGGCGTGGAGATCATGAAAAAAGAGGGCGTGGATGTTTCTATCACTGGCAACTCCACTAACCCTACCCGTTTCCAGCATCTGGTGGCAGGCACCTATAAAAAATGGAGCGGGGAAAACGGCAAGAATTATTTCTCGGTGGCTTCCGGCGGCGGTACCGGACGTACACTGCATCCGGATAATATGGCAGCCGGCCCGGCTTCTTACGGGCTTACCGACTCGATGGGGCGCATGCACGGCGACGCGCAGTTCGCGGGCTCTTCGTCGGTACCGGCGCATGTCGAGATGATGGGTCTTATCGGCATGGGCAACAACCCGATGGTTGGGGCTACCGTGGCGTGTGCTGTGGCGGTTGAGGAAGCGTCGAAAGCCCAGTAATATCAAGGGTTATCAGACTTTTGGCTCTCGGAGATTTTTGCTCCGGGAGCCTTATTTTTTGCTGAAAACCCTGTTTTGATGCCGTAATGATGCCGTCAATTTCAGCAGATTTTAAAAAAGGATTCAAAAACCCAAAAACGTTCTAACTGCTTCCGAAAATAGTATGACTTTTTGAAAATTCCACGACGACATTTTCAATATGATCTGAGAACCCATACAAAAAGCCACTTGTGTCAGCCTATTTCTGATGCGGGTGGTCGGAGTAGGCTGACACAAACGGCAGATATAGGCTTCCGTTTTTCGTTTATATAAAGCGATAACCCCTTGTAGAGGGGCATCACTTTAGCTGTGGTGGAGTTTGATATGCACAAAAAAATGATTATAATTTAACCATAAGGCCGAGAAATTGTTTGCAACCCAGAGGCCGACCGAAAAGGCCGGTCGGTATACCCGACCAGCAGGAGTCGGGCGCAAATGCGAAATACGGCGGCTGAAGAATCTCTCCACGGCGGAGTGGCTCTTCCTTGTTTTGACCATAGTTTTTAATGCCGGATATGTTTTTAAAAATTATCCTCTCTTTAGAGAGAGGGTGAAAGAAAACAGTGCAATCCAACCCTTCTAGCCTAAAAACTATATATTTCAGACTTGCAATCACGGATTTCCTCTGTTGAAGAACGCCCAAAGCCCCGAAATGCTACGATTTCCTGCCACCTGCGTTTTTCATCCTCCGGTATAGGATTATTCCCTCTCTCTTTCCCCTCTCTCTATAATTTTGCTTTCCGGCAAGCCCCTTTTTCCTTGATGCCTCATATCAGTCAAAAGGGGGAACCCGGAGCCGGAAAAGTAAAATTGATTATGAGCCGGAAGGAACGTCCATTCATCCCGGCTTGCAAGAGAATGCTTGCTGGAGAAATAAAGGACGCCCTTTTCTGATAAAAGCTTCTCTTTTTTCTCTTTCAATCAGGGGAGTAAATTTCATCCGGCCATATGACCGCAATGTTGAAAAGATAATTCTCCCAGCCCAAAAAGCAAAGGAGGACGGTGTACACGCACCGTCCTCCTTTGCTGTATTCAACCGCTTGCCATCAGAGATGGGGAAGATTGGCTATCCGCCCCACTCTTTTCGGTCGCGTTCCGCCTGCTCCATATAAAACCGAAGCGCTGCTTCATCCGACTCCCATACTCCCATTGGCTCAAGGATCTTTCTCAGCTCTGCCTTCGCCTCTTCGAGCGTTTTTTTCTTTCGATAGTCTTCTATGCTGTAGATAAGTGCCATCTTTTTCTCCCCATTCTTTCTTTCCCCTGCGGCAGGGAAGTCTGTGATTTATATCTTATCAAACATTTTTTTAAAAGTAAAACTCCACCACAGCCAGTTTCCGTGAGAGATATTACCGGCATTTTTTATGGAGAAGCCAAAAATATAATTGCTGATTAAAAAATAGCTTGAGGGTTTTCTGTATAGGCATAACCTCCAAACGGATATAAATAATGAATATGCTGTAGCCGGGAAGAATAAATGTTGTCCGCAGAGCATCTGACAGTTTCGGTTCTTTTTTTACCAAACCCCTTGAATCAGTTTATAAACTATGCTATAATATTATCTATGGAGGTGGCTGATCATGACATTTGCCGAGGCTCTGAAAAAATTACGTGAAGAATTGAATATGACACAAGAGGCGCTTGCCCGTGAGTTGAATGTAAGCTTTGCTACTGTTAATAAATGGGAAAACAACAAAACAAGGCCGCTGAGAATTGTAAGAGACCGTATCATTGATTTTGGTACATCAAAAGGAGTCTCTGATGAGATAATGTATACTCTTAGGCGAATGCTATAACACGTATGAAAAGGCTTACCCAACTTCTGATGGTTACAGAATATGAATTCAAGTCTGAGGTCGAGGCAAAGGAACCGTACAGTTGGCTGAGGAACGTCAGTGCATTTGCACAAGTCCTCTAATTGTTGCGGATAAATGAACAGTCCTTCGCACCCCGTTCGGGAAGCATTACGGCAAG
>DOZQ01000146.1:6674-6907 GCA_003517915.1 Oscillospiraceae bacterium
ATATGCCAAAGCTGCGGAAAATGCTGGGCGCGGCGGATTCGCCCTACATCCTGTCCCTCATGCGCCTGATCGAAACCCAGAGAAAGGCCACCATCGCAGGCTGGTGCATGGATTATTGCGAGGCGCACATTCTGCCTGTTTTCGAGAAGCGCCGCCCCGGAGACGGCCGACCGCGTATGGCGATCATCGCGGCGCGGGATTGGTTTGAAGGCAAAAAGAAGCTGCCGGAGGTC
>DOZQ01000112.1:0-2924 GCA_003517915.1 Oscillospiraceae bacterium
TTTTATAATCAAACCACTTGAAATATGGCACAGGATTTTTCGGAGATATTTTTTGTCTGCGGCGGACAGACAACGCGGCTTTACTGGCGTAACACAGGCAGGCAAAAAATAGAACGAAAAGACGTGTATGATTTTAAGTGGTTTGGTGATACATGGCAATCCGACGGACAAATCATGGCTGGAACATAAAAACGTGCAGATATTCCCGGCAAAATATTAACTCAGGTTCTAAGTGCCTTTATCGCCGCGGACATATCCTCCGCCCCTATAAGCGCGCTGCCGACAACCAAAATATCCGCCCCTGCCCGCTTTGCGGGCAGGGCGGTTTCGCTGTCTATGCCTCCGTCCACCTGAATCTCAAAATCAAGCCCCCTGCGCTCACGCTCCATGCGCAGCTTTTCCACCTTGCCTAGCATCGGCAGCATGAAATCCTGCCCTCCGTAGCCCGGCTGCACCGTCATAATAAGCACCTGCGAGACAGCTTCAAGATGATCATAAAGCACATGCACTGGCGTGGACGGACAAACTGTTATCGACGGCTTGGCTCCAAGCTCTTTTATACGGCGTATGACCCGACCCGAGTCCGAACCCGCCTCGTAGTGAAAACCCAGAGTGTCGGCTCCGGCTTCAATAAAACGCTCTATGTAACGGTGCGGACGGTCTACCATAAGATGAACATCCAGCGGCAATGCCGTAAACGCCTTTAACGACTGAATCACCGGAAATCCTATTGAAATATTCGGAACAAAGTTCCCGTCCATCACATCGATATGCAACATATCCGCGCCGGCTTTTTCAAGCCCGCGCACAAGCTCTCCCAATGCGGTAAAATCCGCGTTTAAAAGGGACGCCGATATTTTCATTCCTCAAAGCTCTCCTTTAAATTTCCTATTAAAATTTCGGTCAGCCCGCCCAAATCGTCAAATATATAATCGGGCGAATAGTCATACCGAAAGATATCATCACCGCGGGTCTCGCCGCTCAGCACCAGCGCCGCTTCGATCCCTGCGTTCTTAGCTCCCCTGATATCGGTGTACATGCGGTCGCCTATCATAAGTGTCTCCTCAGAGGTACATCCGCACAACTCCATAGCGGTTTTAAAAATCTCCGGCTCCGGCTTGCCCATAAACAAGGGTGTTTTCCCCGTGGCGGCCTTTAACATCCCGGCAAAGGAGCCGCAGTCCGGCACTGCCCCGAATTCAGACGGGCAGCAAAAATCGGGGTTTGCCGCTATATAGGGTATATCCCCCGAGCAGAGCAAACGGCTGGCGCAGACAAGCTTATCATAGGTAAGCTCGGTGTCATATCCCATCACAAGACCCTCGGCGGCGGCGCCCACGTCTGTGCCGGTCGTGAGGCTCACTCCCAGCTTTGCAAGCTCGTCCGAAAAAGCCGCCGTTCCCAGCGAATAAAACAGCACGTCAGGGTGATTTTTCTTAATATACTCCGCCGTCACCATAGTGGATGTCACGACGCTGTGTTTGTCACATGCAATGCCCATTCCGGCAAGCTTAGTTTGATATTCAAGCGCACTTTTTGACGAATTGTTTGTGAGAAACACCGTTTTTGCTCCTCGGCGCCGCGCCGCTTTCAAAAACGGCGCTGTACAGGCAAACAGACGCCCGCCAGTATAAACCGTCCCGTCCAAATCCAAAAGGAACAGGCGCTTTTTTCTAAGCGCACTCACATCACGACACCCCACTGACAATCGGTGTATCCGCACCGCCAAATCTGTTTTGAACCGCCGCTAGCATTGTTTCATCCGGAGAAAAGCCGCCGGACTGTTCATTCCCGCTCACGGGCATCGCCTCCGATGGAGACTCAAACGGCGCGATCAGCTCCATATCCGGCAAAATCCTGACGAGATCGGCATAGGAAAAATCCGTTTTGGTCTGACCGGATACATATTCATAGAGGCTCTGCGCGTTTTGCAGCGTTTCGGCGCTGAGGTATTGATTATGAAAGGCGCTTATAAGTCTTGCCGGCATTAAATCCTGCGGGTCGTTAGCAGCCCAAAGCATAAGCTGACCCGCCATGACGCCGGTCAGAGTCTGATATCCCGTTTCTATGTTCACCAGCGAATCCCCGCCGTCCAATTCAGCATCCTTTGGCACATCAAAAGCAAGACCGCCGAATTTGTCGATTATATTTTCAAAGGTTTCCGCGCTCATTTCCATAGTGCGGTGCACCGACGTTTTATAAAGTGCCTGCACTGCGGTTTTAAGCTGCACAAGCCCCCCGTAATCAAAATGCTCTGTCAGGGTGCGGCTCACTCCCCCAACGGCGCAAACCGAATTTCTGGGCAAGGATATAACCGGCACGGTTTTATCCTTAAAATCATAACGCGTTAAAATATAAAGATCTTTCCGGCGGTCTTCCTCTTCGGGCTTAATAATAAGCAGGATATTCATACTGTCGGCGGTTTTCGCTTCCGGCGCCCCCGCGTGTGTTGAGTCCGAGCTTTCGCCCCCCTGACCCGCCGAGAGAAAATAAACCGCCGCAACAAGTCCGAAAACCAAAACCGACACAATAAACGTCACTGTGAACAGGGTCATCCTCCGCAGCAGGGTTTNNCAATACTAGGTCACTTCCCCGGCTGATTACAGCAGATATATAAATACTTATAATCATTATACCCTATCGGCTTTAAAAATAAAACAGTGAGATATGTAAACATTTTATAAATGCGAATGTTCCGCTGTCCGCAGTACTGACCTATGGAAACATAGTAAATCTTGATTTCCTCTGTGGATTTAATCATGCCAATCTCTCAAATTCCTAAAATATAACGGTCAAAGATATTGATTTTTGTACGAACCACAATCGGCACAGGATTCTTACGGTATTCCTTTGGCGTCACTCCATAGTCGGCCTTAAACGCCCGCGTGAACGCCTCGTGGGAGGAAAAACCGTAATCCACCGCG
>DOZQ01000112.1:3008-12155 GCA_003517915.1 Oscillospiraceae bacterium
CGGCAAATTTGCACCTCAAATTTCCGAATTTTAAGTGCCGGAGTATTATTATATCACATAAAAAGCCACCTCGAGCCATACGCACGCGAAAAACGGCCGCTCCGGAAAATCTCCCGAATCAGCCGTATATCCGCCGTATTTAAGCCACACACTTATAAGCGTTCAGCTAATCTGTATTCAGCATTCCCATAACCTCAAGCGGAGAAACCCAATCATCCCCTTTTTTCATCGCGAAATGCAGGTGAGGCTCGTCCAGTGCCTCACACGGCACTATCCCTATAGATCCCACCTCGGTGGACGCGTCCACCGTACCTCCCTTAGCAACGCGTATATTGTCGTCCAACCCGCTGTAATACGCGGTGATTCCTCCACCGTGCTCAATTACCACCGTATTGCCCATCAGCGGGTCGTTAAAAATGTCGGTAACAACCCCTTCCGCTACCGAAACCACCATACTGCCCTTCGCCGCTTCAATGTCAATTCCCTCATGCAGCCGCCAATCGTCATAGGTCGCGCTGTACTGCAGTTCACTGTCATTAAAAATCTTTGTAACATTCCCCGAAACCGGCACCACATAAAAGGCTTTTACCGGCTCCTTATCCTCGGGTGGCGTATATCTCTCACTTTCATTGGGCATATGCGCGGTTTTGCTCTCCGGCTGACTGCTCTCCTCCCGCGATTCGGGCTCAGCCGGAATGTCGCTCACCGGGTTGTCCACCTCGGCCGTGCCGTCCTCCACATAGGATTCATAGTCAATAAAAGTGTCGGAAGGAAAATCGATAGGATCAGGAGCCTTTCCTATTGTATTCATCGCGGTCCAAGCCGCTCCGCCTATTGCTACAAGACAGACTGCCAGTGCGATATAGAAACCTCTTTTTGCGAAAAATCCACCGGCTTTAGTGTTTTTAAAACGGATTTTACTCATGTATCTAGCACCTCCGATCTTAGTTTTACCTCAATACCGGAAGATTATGCCTGATCATTCGTAAAATCTGGAATATTTTTATAGGTGTCACATTATCGCCGCAAGCATCATCATTTCCTCGACGCGGGCATATATGGCTTCCAGCTCACCAGGGTCTAAAGGATTTTCTCCCCTGCCTATTTCAATGGTGAAGCCAGGCTTTGAAAACTCTTTAATGAACCAGTCCTTAAATCCGCCGTGAGAAGATATTCCCATCGGCTCCTCAAGCGCGTAGCCGCTGGATGCCGCCATTATTTTTGCCATCTTCTTTGCTTTTTCCGGCGTATGCTCCCCGTAATTCCAATAAATTATTTCACCCTGCGAATGAAATGCCAGCACATGACTTATATCCTCATTCTTGCACAGATCGGTCAGAGCGACCGTCTCAGGTTCGCTTTCGGGAGCGTAGCCGCCAAAGCGTCTGGGAGCAGGTCCGTAGATACCCATTTCCTGCTCTATTTCACGCAGCTGTTTCCAGCCCGCGTCAAAGTTGTGGTTTATATCCACCCCTCTGGCGTTTGCATTCCAGCGGTGAAAATCCCCGCCGCAAAGGCGTTTAATTTTAGCCGCCTGATTCCCTCCCCCCGCAGTTCCCTTGAGCGAAATATCGTACCCGTCGGGGTTTACCACCGGTATAATAATAAGCGACTTGCCCAAAAGCCCCTGCCTGGCATTCACCCCGGCGCAATCTCCGCGTGTCGACATTGCCTCTGATAAAACAGCCGCGAATTTTATCAGAATCAGCGCCGTCAATCTTTCCATTCCGTGAAAGGCACCCGCAAAAAGTACCTTGCTGCCGCCTTTTCCTATCTCCATGCCTATAATTTCTTTGCCTAAAACACTTTTCCCGAAGCTGCGCAGTTCTATAAAAGGATATTTGCCCTTTAGTGTGTACATCAAATTGCAGATTTCCCTGTATTCATATTCCTTAGGTTTTATAATATTGTTCATCACATACCTCCTGGTTTTTAATATGTATTTATCATACTTTACTTCCGGGTGAAAAAATTCTATAATATAGTCAGCTATTTTTTGAAAGCGAGGACTGTGAATTGGAACTTTATGAAACCACCATTTCGTCGGCAGAAAAATTCCACGGAAGAATACTAAACCTACGGGTGGACGAAATTACACTGCCAAACGGACACACGGCTTCGCGTGAGGTTGTGGAGCATCCCGGCGGAGTTTGCGTCGCGGCGGTGACCGGAAAACGCGAGCTGCTGCTTGTGCGTCAGTTCCGTTACCCCTATAAGGAAATTTTGACCGAAATCCCGGCCGGCAAGCTGGAGCCCGGAGAAGACCCCAAAAGCTGCGGCGAACGCGAACTCTTGGAGGAAACCGGACTTAAAGCGGACAGTTTCAAGGAATTCGGGCGCATATATCCCACACCGGGCTACTGCGACGAGATTATTTATCTTTATCTGGCGACAGGACTTCACGATGTCGGCCAGCGTCTGGATGAGGATGAATTCCTTGAAATTGAAAGAATCCCACTTGACGACGCCTTGGCTCTTGTTTTGAACGGGAAAATCATCGACGCGAAGACCCAGATTGCGATTTTAAAAACATATTATAATCTAAGCCAAAACAACGCTTGAGCTTTCCGCATTTTCCACAATGAAAATTGTGGAAAATGCGGAAAATTCAGAAATACATCTTATGTCTACATCTTCTAATGAACTCTGGACAATAGATCCTCAAGAATTCCGGCATGTAACTTTTCGTCCTCGATTATACGCTTTATGAGTCTCACTATCCCGGGATGCTCAATTCTGCGCATCGTTTGTTCGTAGCCGCGGATACTTCCCCGCTCGGCCCGCAAATCCATCTCCAGCATTTCCCTTGGCTTTCTTCCGTAGCGCACAAACCCCGCGTTCCAATATCTCAGCCGGTTGGCCGTTTCACTGTAATACCGCGGAGCCACGCCCAGTCGTATAATACATTCACCCAGCAGCTCCAAGTGATGCATTTCAACCATCGCTATGCTACGCAGACATTTCGCGATACCGGTGTTAAGACGTCCAAATTCCAAATGATGATAGATATATTGGTTTATCGCGGTAAGCTCAGAGACGTTCCCGCTGTAATCCGACATAAGTATCCGCGCGTAACGCGGGTTTACTGGAAGCTCAATAGGCTTTGGATAGGGCGCGTCCGCGCGGTAACGGTATTCTTTCACTTTTATCACCTCTTGCTCAAATATATGCGCCCGGCAAGGTATATATGAGCATAAAAGCACCCCATTAGGATTCGGCTGAGAATCCTAATGGGGTGCTGTCGGTGTATTTCAAATCATGTTATCAATTTGCTAAAAATTATTTCAGCCTTGATTTCAGGCTGTCCAGCTCCTCGCGAAGGCGTGCGGGCAGCCTGTCGCCGAATTTGCCGTAGAAGTCCGCTATACCCTCGGCTTCCTTCCGCCACAGCGCGGGGTCAACCTCAAGAATGGCTTTAAGCTCCTCCAGCTCAAAATCCAGACCCGTAAGATTGATTTCCTCGGCTCTGGGCACATAGCCTATAGGAGTTTCGACAGCATCGACCTTGCCGTCACAGCGGTCTATAATCCAGTTCAGCACACGCATGTTGTCGCCGAAGCCCGGCCAGATGAAATTGCCGTCGTCGTCGAGACGGAACCAGTTGACATTGAAGATTTTCGGAGCCTTGTCGCCCAGCTTCTCGCCCATCTCAAGCCAGTGGCTGAAATAGTCGCCCATATGATAGCCGCAGAAGGGCAGCATCGCCATCGGATCCCGGCGCACTACTCCGACCGCACCGCTTGCCGCCGCCGTCGTCTCGGATGCCATGATGGAACCGACAAACACGCCGTTTTCCCAGTCTCTTGACTGATAGACCAGCGGCGCGGTTTTCGCGCGGCGTCCGCCGAATACAATGGCCGAAATCGGCACACCCTGAGGATTTTCAAATTCAGGGCTTATGCAGGGGCAGTTTTTGGCCGGCGCGGTAAAGCGGCTGTTGGGATGAGCACCCTTTTCGCCGGACGCGCTGTCCCATTTCTCGCCTTTCCAGTTGAGCGCGTTTTTAGGCGGATTTTTGTCCAGCCCCTCCCACCAGACGGTGTTGTTGTCCAGATTGTTCACCACATTCGTAAAGATGGTGTCCTTGCGGGTGGAGGCAAGCGCGTTGGGGTTGGATTTGTTGTTGGTGCCGGGAGCAACGCCGAAAAAGCCGTATTCGGGATTGACCGCCCACAGACGGCCGTCCGGGCCTATTCGCATCCATGAAATGTCGTCGCCTACGCACCAGACCTTATAGCCTTGCTCTCGGTAAATCTCCGGCGGAATCAGCATGGCAAGATTGGTTTTGCCGCAGGCGGACGGGAATGCCGCCGCTATATATTTGACCTCGCCCTGTGGATTCTCAAGCCCTAAAATCAGCATGTGCTCGGCCATCCAGCCCTGCGTTTTGCCAAGGTAGGAGGCTATGCGCAGCGCGAAGCATTTTTTGCCCAGCAGCACATTGCCGCCGTAGCCGGAGTTGACCGAAATAATGGTGTTGTCCTCCGGAAAATGGCAGATATAGCGTTTTTCCTCGTCGATATTGCACTTGCAGTGCAGACCGCGCACAAAATCGCCGCTGTCGCCAAGGCTGTCGAGCACCTTAGAACCTATGCGGGTCATGATGTTCATATTCAGCACTACGTAAATCGAATCGGTCAGCTCAATGCCAATTTTTGAAAACGGCGAACCGACCGGCCCCATCGAATAAGGGATCACATACATCGTGCGGCCCTTATAGCTGCCGCGCGCGATATCATACAGCATTTCATAGGCTTTTTCGGGCGCCATCCAGTTGTTTGTCGGTCCGGCGTCCTCTTCTTTTTTCGAACAGATAAACGTGCGGTGCTCCACGCGCGCGACGTCGTTGACGGCCGTGCGGTGCAAATAACAGCCGGGCAGCTTCTCTTCATTCAGCTTTAAAAGCTCCCCCGTGCTTTCCGCCTCGGCGCGCAGGGCGTTTAACTGCTCCTCGCTCCCGTCGATCCACACGATTTGCTCCGGCGTGACGAGCTGCTTCATTTGCTCAATCCAGCTAAGAAGCGTTTGGTTTTTTGTCATGTAAAAAACCCCTTTCTATGTCCGCTTTTTCTAAACATATATTAATAGATGAACATTTCTATTATACTGAATTTTGCATGGTTTATCAATAAGCAATCTGTTAATTATTTAACCACTTATCAAAAAGATATTGTTACACATAATCAATCGGGAGTGTGGCCGCAGCGTTCAGCGACATATCGGCCATGTTGCCGGCCGCGTATTCATATCCCGCCTGAACGCCGACCATCGCCGCATTGTCGCCGCACAGCTCCACGGGAGGAATGTGCAGGGATATACCCCTGCTTTCACACTCTTCTTTCATGCGTCGGCGCAGCTCACTGTTGGCCGAAACCCCGCCCGCGAGTACCACCGTGTCATATCCGAAGTTTTCGGCGGCCAGCAGCGTGCGCCCGGTCAAAATCTCCGCGACCTTTGCCCTCAGTGCCGCCGCGACGTCGGCGGAGCAAACCGTCTCATCCTTTTGCTTCGCGTTATGGATTAAATTGACCATGGCGGTTTTAAGCCCCGAAAAGCTGAAATCATACGGGCTGTTCTCCACCCTGGGAGTAGGCAACCGGATATTCCCGGCATTCCCCTTCTCAGCTAAGCGGTCAAGGTGAACCCCACCAGGATAAGGCAGGCCAAGCGCGCGCGCCGCCTTGTCAAAGCATTCCCCGGCGGCGTCGTCGCGGGTTCTGCCTATTATCTCAAACTTGTTGTAATCCCTCACCCCGACTATCTGAGTGTGGCCGCCCGACACCACCAGCGCCAAAAACGGCGGCTTTAGCCCGGGCGACGCGATATAATTCGCCGCGATATGCGCCCTTATGTGATGCACCGGAATCAGCGGCTTTTTGAGCGCCAGCGCGACCCCCTTCGCGAAATTCACCCCCACAAGCAGCGCGCCTATAAGCCCCGGTGCGAAGGTGACCGCTATGCCGTCTATGCCCCGCCAATCGAGATTCGCCCGCTCGAGCGCCTTTCGGGTGAGGTTAACAATGCATTCGACATGCAGCCGGGAGGCGATTTCAGGCACGACCCCGCCGAATATTTCATGCCGGTCGATCTGCGAAATGGTGTAAAGGCTTAATACTTCACGGTCACTGGTGACCGCGCAGGAGGTTTCGTCGCAAGAGGTTTCAAAGGCTAAGACTTTCATGTGTTCTCCTTTTGAATTAAATCTTCGAGTACATCTTCATCCGTGTATCCTTCAGCAGGTTTGCTTCGAAGCCGCCACTTTTTGGGATTGGATTTGTCAATGGTGTAGTATTTTGTTATGTCACCAAGTATTGTGTGGTTATCAATGATTGCATTTTCAAATTCCGTTTTTTTGTATATGTTTGCATGCCCAAAGTCTGCACCTTCAAGATGTGCATCATTAAAGTTTGCACGTTCAAGATGTGCTCCCCCAAATTTTGCACATTCAAGATGTGCACCAATAAAATATACACATTCAGATTCCTCACAAATGCCTGCATGTATTGATGACGCTGCCTCAAAGTTTGCACCCTCAAGATGTGCATCATTAAAATTTGCGCCCTCAAAAAGCGCATGCCAAAAACTTGCATTCCCAAGGTGCGCACCTTTAAAGTTTGCATCTTCAATACGCGCACCCTCAAAGTTTGTGCCTTCAAGATGCGCATCTTCAAAGTTTGCGCCTTTAAGATACGCCTCCCTAAACTTTACATCGGCAAGATATCCACCCAAAAAGCTGATTTCCCAAAAGTATGTATTCAAAAAATCTGAACCTTCAAGATACACATTTTCTAAATTTATCCTCAAAAAATCTGTTCTCGATAAATCAATAGCAACCTCTTTATATTTCTTTTTTATCCTAATAATCACATTAAGAGCCGCCTTACTCTGCTCATTAAGATATTCATATATCTGATTTTTGTCCTCTGATATGAACTTGTCCAATCTTCGTTCATCTCTCAGCCAAGTACACAAAACCTCCATAACTCTTTGGCGTTCCTTCTCATTCGGCGCGTTAAAGGCAAGACGCTCAAGCGCGTAAATTCCTTCTATGCAGACAAATTGACTGTCGCAGTTGCACATGCTGCGCACCGCTTCGTTAAACCGCCGGTTGGTCGCGTCCACCTCTTTAATCCTATGTGCGCGGTAGCCTATGGCGGCGGCAGCCGCACCGGTAAGAATAGCCAGACAAAACGAAATGGTCTGCGCCATATGTAAAAAGTCGTTCGTTGTAAATCCAACGGGTACACTTGATGCGCTTGAGGCGTTTTGCGTACCAATATTGTTTCCCGGACTTGCCTGGAAATGTAAATAGCACAATACAAGTGCAGAAAACGAAAACGCAATCAAAATAAATAAAATAATGGTTTTAAGAACTTTATCATTACCTTGTATCCATCTCCATATACGCCGCATCCAGCCCCATATACACATAAAAAATTTAGACATTTTGTAAACGCACTCCCCTCACGGCTGATCCGCATATCTTTTTATATAGATAAACACGTTTTATCGCCTTGATTTGCGCCTAAATCCAAATTATTTCCTTTTTCTATGTCAATTTTACCGCATAACGCCGCCGCGTGTCAAGGTTTACGGGCAGCTCTTTAAATCTGCAAACAGCAGAGCCGGGGCAAGCAACTGCCCCGGCTCTTGTTATGAAAAGAAGTAATACACTATGAACAATAAATCCCTAAAGGAAGCAGAAACGGATTTACTTGAATTTTACCGCTGTTCCGTATGCGATTATTTCGGCGGCACCTTGCATAACCGAACTGGACGCAAATCTCATTTCTACAATCGCATCCGCGCCGAGCGACTGTGCCTCGGCTACCATACGCCCGATAGCAATTTCTCTCGCCTCGTTCAGCATATCCGTGTAGCTTTTTATTTCCCCGCCGACGATAGTTTTCATGCCGGCCATAAAATCACGCCCGATATTTTTCGACTGAACGATACTGCCGCGAACAAGGCTCAATGTTTCTAAATTTCTGCCAGAAATTTGAGCAGTGGTGGTTATTATCAATTTGATCACTTCTTCCTAAAATGTATATAAATATTTTATCCTAAGTGATCTGCTTTTTCAAGTAAAAAATGATATTTGGAGGAACCGCCAATGACCCAACAGAAAATAACTCTCGTTTTAGTGCGTGCCGGGCTTTTGAGCCTCATGGCGCTTATGGGCATATTGAAAAATGTGGAATAAGCCTACCGCAAACACCCTAAAAAGGGTATAATAAACGCGTTTTATCGTACATGACCTTTATTTCTTCACCCTCATGTGTGTATATTGCATATAAGAGTAGAGTATCGGAGTTAAAATCAACATGGCCACAATGATTGCAGTGACAGATAGCTGGGCAATCGCGCCCCGCAGCAGGAAGTTGCAGGCGATGAGCAGCAGTCCTCCGATAATCCACAGATATCCGGCCAGTCTGTGCGTCTTATTCCAGTTATCGGCATCATTCAGCGTCCACGGCAGCTTGATGCCAATGGTATAGTTTTGCCTGCTCTTTGGCAGGTAATTGCCTATAATGACCATCAGTATTCCAACCAGAAGCGTACTGATCATGACAATAGGAATATCGGCTCCCATTGCAATGGACAGCGTAACCGGCACCAGAATGACTGATAGCGCCGGAATCAGCCAGATAGCAAACCGCTTGATCGCCTGTGATTGGCTCTCGCCTTTTGGATCATTCAAAAGGCGTATTTTTGAAAACAGGTTTATTATCAGAAATAGCAACGGAATTCCGAATGCCGCTATAGCCTTGTGAACAAAGCTATCAGGCGTACCGGCGTTATTCCAGTGAATCGCGATCTGCTCCGGCAACGATGAATAGACTGCCACAGAAAAAGCGATTGGCAGCAGGCAGAGCAAAGATGTAACCCATATCAAGGTTTTTTTATTCATGTTTATTTTCCCCCTAGTCTTTTTTGAACTGCGAAACCCACATCATAATTTCTTCAAACACGGACAGGTTCAGTTCATAATAAATATAGTTTTTGTATTTTGTCTCAAAAACCAATCCCGCTTTTTTAAGCTGAGACAAATGGTAGGATATTGTCGCGCTGGTCATATCAAAACGCTTTGCAATATCTCCGGCAGACATCCGGCCTTTTTTCAGCATCACCAGGATTTCCCTGCGC
>DOZQ01000259.1 GCA_003517915.1 Oscillospiraceae bacterium
TTGCACTTTGGGCAATTCATAATACCAGCTCCTTTACTAATATTATATCATCTTGTCATTCTATTGTAAACACTATCAAATGTTTTATCCTCAAAATTAACATCAATATATTTAAAATCAGAAGAATTTCCGTCGTCCATTACGTCATAAGCGATAATACGTCTCAAATGTGAATATTCCGAATGCGCACCTATGGTAAAAGACCACTATATTCCAAAGACGAAGTTGTCGGCATGCTTCCGTCCAAAGTGTAATAAATCTTTGCTCCGGGAGTGGCGGAGCTTAACGTGACAGTAACCTCTGCGTCGTTGGGAACCGAGCTGACGTCGGAGGGATTTGTCGTTATATCTATTGTTACGCTCGGGTCAGCGCGTTCCCTAAAAATCTTCAAAAAAAGCAAGCTGTCATTGCAGCTTTTGTTAATGACCCAGACCTTCTCAAAATCCCAAGGGTGCTGACTCTCCCAGTTATCGGGGTTCGTGTAAGAATCAATGCTCTTAAAGAAAAAATTCGGTATCGGAGTTAAATCGGTAGACGAAGGATTATCATCTTGCAGAATACCGTAATAGTTACTGTCGGTCACATAGCATTTGTTGATTGAAGTCAAAAACCTGCTTAGGCTCACAGGTGCGTATGTACGTAAATCGGATGTTATGCGGGTGGGGGAACTCCTCATAAATCTAACATCCCGGGAGGTGTCCGCTGAAGGTACACGGATAAAGCTTGCTCCCAGGGAATATGATTTACTGCTGTTTTTGGCTTGTAATCCGGAGCAGTGTTTTACGCGGGAGATGCTTTTGGATATGATTTGGGGACATCAGTTTGACGGTGGAGACCGTACGGTCGACACGCATATCAAAAGTCTAAGAGAAAGAATTCGTCCTTATAACAGCTATATTACGATGGTATGGGGCTACAGATATAAATTCAGCGTACATTTTGGAAATTGAGAGCGGCAGTAATATCGAAAAAAGGAAGCCTTAACCGTTGAGACGCTATTATGTAGTATCCTTTCGTTTTTCCACCATCATTTTTTATTTTTTGCATATATTTAAAATTATTTACATTAATTTTTTGGGTAATCTTGACTGTTGTAAAATATCAATTATTTCCGGCGAATTTTGGGGATATTTTTACGCGTTTTTACGCAATGAATAAATCTGTGCAAATCATATATCCCATACGTGTTTTTATATTGAAACCGCAAGATATTTTTGGTATAATAAATACAATAATTTAGAAATTCGAGGTAAAATACATGAAACCGTTTTTGAATAAAAGAACCGGCATGCTGGAATTCGGCTTTAGATTTATGGATGTTGAAAACGCGAATCTGTTTCGTCATATGTATCCGTACAACGAAATCCCCAAGCTGATATTCAACCAGCGAATCCCTCCCATGAACCTGCCGGAGGAAATCGCCATCACCGACACCACCTTCAGGGACGGACAGCAGTCCCGCTCTCCTTACACAGTAAAAGAGATCAGTCATCTGTTTGACCTGATCCACCGGCTGGACAACGGCGCGGGTATTATCACCCAATCCGAATTCTTTTTATATTCCAAAAAAGACCGTGAAGCGGTAGAAGTCTGCCGTGACAAAGGGTACCGTTTTCCTGAAATCACCTCGTGGATACGCGCCAAGAAAGAGGATTTTCAGCTGGTAAAAGAAATGAAGATAAAAGAAACAGGCATTTTGGTTTCATGTTCCGATTACCATGTCTTTAATAAACTGAAATGGACCAGAAGCGAAGCGGTGGAAAAATACTGCTATATTGTGGAGGCCGCTTTAAATGAAGGGATTGTTCCCAGGTGTCATTTTGAAGACATCACAAGGGCGGATATGTTCGGCTTTGTTTTGCCGCTTGCCGAAAAATTGATGAAGCTTTCTGCAAGCTATAAGCTGCCGGTAAAGATTCGCGCCTGCGATACGCTGGGACTTGGTTCCTATCTGCCGGGTGTAGTGCTTCCCCGCAGTGTGCAGCAGCTTATCTACGGGCTGGTCAACTACAGTGGAGTACCTTCCGCGCAGCTCGAATGGCACGGGCACAATGATTTTTATAACGCGGTGCCCAACGCGGTAAACGCATGGCTTTACGGATGCAAAGCGGTCAACGCCTCGCTTCTCGGAATAGGGGAACGCACCGGGAATACTCCTTTGGAGGCTATGTGCATTGAATTCTGCCAGCTTAAAGGGCATACCGGTGGCATGGACTTACGGGTCATAACTGAGATTGCGGAATATTTTGAAAACGAGCTGAATTACGAAATTCCGCCGAGAACCCCATTTGTAGGCCGGGCTTTCAACGCGACAAAGGCGGGTATTCATGCTGACGGGCTTTTAAAGGATGAGGAAATCTACAATATATTTAACACAACCGACATTTTAGGCCGTCCGCCTATTGTGGTCGTAGATGCGCACTCCGGTCTGGCGGGTATCGCCGCTTGGATCAACACCTATTTTGGTCTTGTGGGTGATAAGAAAATTGACAAGCGTGACCCGCGTGTGGAATCCATAAAAAAATGGGTGGACAACGAATATGACGAAGGCCGTACGACGGTTATCGGCGACGCGGAGCTTGAACATCAGGTGCATATACATCTGCCTGAGCTTTTAAAATTGCGTGAGAGCCGTTCGGAATGATGAGATTTTCCATCCGTTTTGCCGCCCGTGATGAGCTTTACGATGTCGCTGTCTTCTTGGATGAATGCTGGCGAAAAGAATACGGCGGCATTGTGGAAAATAATTTTTTAGACAGTCTGTCGGTCGATACCAGGTATAGGAGACTGTTAAACCGCTTTGATGAAAAATCCTCGGATTTTCTTGTAATGACCGACGGCAATAAAATAATAGGCGCGGCGGTGTTCGGTAAATCCTATACCGACGGATATCTTGATGATGGTGAGATATCAGCCATTTACCTGGGGCATGATTATATCGGCAAAGGCTATGGACATGCGCTTTTCACAAGAGCGGAAGAAATTCTGGTACAAAAAGGCTATAATAATTTTGTGCTCGACGTTCTGGCCAGCAATACCCGTGCGGTAAGCTTTTATCAAAAACACGGATATGAAAAGGTAGATAAAAGAACGGTCAGATTAGGTACTCGGGATTATCCCCTGACGGTATTTCGCAAAAAGAATGATTCCTACTAAAACGGTACCGCCGTACCATATGCGCGGCGGTATTCCTGTTACTGTGAAGGATATAAATAGATAGGTTTTTGGGGGTTCGGGAAAATAGGCTTGACAAAGTGCGTGTGGGAATGTATAATTTCTAAGGCGTAAGGAAATTCGTTTGTATGCGAAGACTGTTTAATTATTGTTTATGCTTAAGATGGCTTGTCCGCGCCGATTTATTTGCTGGTGTAGCTCAGTTGGTAGAGCAGCTGATTTGTAATCAGCAGGTCGGGGGTTCAAGTCCGTCCACCAGCTCCATCCGTGTTCTATGGGAGATTTCCCGAGCGGCCAAAGGGGGCAGACTGTAAATCTGTTGGCAATGCCTTCGGTGGTTCGAATCCACCATCTCCCACCATGAGCGG
>DOZQ01000174.1:0-405 GCA_003517915.1 Oscillospiraceae bacterium
TCCGGTAGTCGGGGGAGAGGAAAATAGTGTGCGGGTCATTTCGCAGCCAGCCGAACTGCCTCTCGCGAAGGATAATACAGCAAAAATTGAATGTAAAACCACCCTTGACAAATTCCTTTATGCCCCTGTGGAGCAGGGTCAGGAGGTAGGCTTTCATACATTTTATTACGATGGAAGGGCAGTGCTTACAGTGCCCATAATCGCTGTAGACCCGGTCAAGGCCATACCGCTTAAAAAGCCGTCGGTTTTTGACAAGCTACTTGCCAACATGCGGTTTTTATACAATCTCGCTTTTGAATGATTAAACAGATAGGAGAAACATGTGAAGGACGAAAAAATCAGGCTGCAAAAATATCTTTCTGAATGCGGAGTCGCCTCAAGACGCCACGCCGAGGAGCTTATCGC
>DOZQ01000174.1:424-3073 GCA_003517915.1 Oscillospiraceae bacterium
TCGTACCGTGACAAAATTACGGTACAGGGCAAGCCTGTGAAAAAAGAGAAAGCTCAAGTTTACATAATGCTTAATAAGCCGCGCGGCTTCATCACTACCATGCAGGACGAACACGGCAGGCGCTGCGTGGCGGATCTCACCTCAGGCGCGGGCACCAGAATATTCCCCATAGGCCGGCTCGACCGTGATTCCGAGGGGATTTTACTGCTTACAAACGACGGCGGATTTGCAAACGCCGTAATGCATCCCGCCTATCATATCCCAAAAACCTACAGGGTAACCGTTCGCCCAAAACCGACCGAACATCAGTTGGACGAGCTTATGAAGGGCGTTTTGGTAGACGGGAGAAAGACCGCGCCCTGTGAAATACATGTGCTTGCCGAGGAACCGGACAGGACTCAGCTTGAAATAATTATTTATGAGGGCCGCAACCGGCAGATACGTAAAATGTGCGAAACGGCAGGCTTACAGGTGGCAAGGCTCAAGCGCACCATGATCGGCACACTGCCCTTGGGGGGACTGCCTGCGGGCAAATGGCGGAATTTGACCGAAAACGAAGTGCGCGCACTCAGTGCGCTGGCAAACAGAAAAACCCCGGAAATCCAAAAACAAAGATAAACGGGAGGCGAGTTGATGATTCGTTTTTTACCCATATCCTCATATGAACAGACAAAGCTGATTTATGAAGCGCAGGCTGTCCCTTTTACCGCTCCGGCATTTGCCATTTTGGCCGACGATTCCGGACGCGCGGCGGGGGGCTGTCTTTTTTTGCTGCGCGAAGCTACCGCCGAGCTGCTCCATTTTTGGACGCAGGACGAGGGTGACGCATATCTTTTAGACGGACTTTTCCGCGCGGCTTTAAATTTTGCTTTAAACCGTGGGATTAAAACGGCTCACGTTTCAAAAAATGCGTTAGATATTTTATTGCCTCATGTTCCCGCCGCCGGGCATTTAGCAAACGGCGGATTTGATATCGGTGAGTTTTTTAATAAAAAGTGTAAAAATTAGCGTACCAGATCTTGTGTTTGTGGCGCGTTTATAATATAATAGGTTTATATGTTGTAAAAAAACCACAGTATTTTATACTGCTGATACTAATNNGAATCTCGGGTTTTAGTATTATATTAAAACGGGGGGAATCCATTAATGAGTTTTGCGGGAGCAACACAAAAACTTTCGGAGCATACCGCCGCAAAAAACTGCGCTGCCTATAAGCGGCTTGAACAGCTTTTTGACGAGGGCAGTCTGCGTGAGCTTGATCCGTTTGTTAAAAACGAAAATCAAACCGCCGAGGTTTTTACGGCTTACGGTACTGTTGACGGTTGTCCGGCCTACGCGTTTTCTCAAAATACCGAAATTTTTTCGGGAGCCATGGGCAAGGTACAGGCGGCAAAAATCCGGCGTGTTTATGAACTGGCCGAAAAAACCGGAGTTCCCGTCGTCGGGATCTATGATTCAAAAGGAGCGCACCTGAATGAGGGCGCCGACGCGATGGGTGCTTTCGGTGAGCTTATCCGCCTTTCCAATAATCTTTCAGGCGTGGTGCCGCAAATTTCGCTGGTGCTGGGCACCTGCGCCGGTTCCTCCGCGATTTTGGCGACCTCGGCCGACTTTGTAATTGTCAGCGGCAAAAGTGAGCTGTTTTTGAATTCTCCGTTTGTGCTGGGTGACAAAAGCGGCAAAAGCGGTTCACCCGAAACAGTTTATGTAAACGGAATAGCGCAGCTTTATCAAAAGGATGAAGCCCAGGCCATAACCAAGGCTAGAACGCTAATAACCTTACTGCCGCAGAATAATCTTGCGCAGGCTCCGCTTATGGAGCAAATCGCTCCGGCAGGCGACGCCGCCGCGCTGAACGCAAAAACACCGGCACTTGACACCGTGATAGACGCTATTGCCGATGCGGACAGCAAGCTCACCCTTTCAAAGGCTTACGCGCCTTGCGTGCAAACCTTGCTCGCTAGAATCGGCGGAGCCTCCTGCGGAATAGTCGCGACCAACCCAGCCGCAGACAGCGGACGCCTGAATTCGGACGGCTGCGTTAAAATCGCCCGCTTCGTGCGTATGTGCGACGCGTTCAGCATCCCCGTTATCACGCTTATCGACTCGGTAGGCTTCGCGGCTTCCTCCGAAGCGGAAATCTCCGGCAATGTAAGAGATGCCGCGCTGCTGGCGCATGCCTATGCCGAAGCGACAACGGTAAAGATTTCGCTTATCACCGGTGCCGCGTACGGCTCTGTTTATATTTTACTCGCGGGGCGCGCATCGGCCTCCGACGCCGTGCTTGCCTGGCCGCAGGCGGTAATTTCCGCTTTGAACCCTGAAGCGTCGGCGGCGATTTTAATGCACGGCCGCTTAAAATCCGGCGAGACGCAGGACAAGCTGACCCAAGAATATATAGACACGCAGGCTTCGGCATTTGCCGTCGCGGCTATGGGATATATAGACGATGTTATAGAACCCGCGGCCACCCGCGACAAAATTTACGCGGCTTTGGATATGCTGGCAGGCAAGCGGGTTTCGACCATGAGCAAAAAGCACTCGAACATGCCTTTATAATAGACTGATGTGGAGGTCAAAACAGATATGAAAAGATTAAAGATAACCGTAAACGGTAAAGTATACGACGTTCAGGTAGAGGAGCAGTCC
>DOZQ01000075.1:0-287 GCA_003517915.1 Oscillospiraceae bacterium
GTGGTTTAATCTATTCAATTAAATCGTGGTAGCAGTCTTGGTGCAACACTCGGAGATGCGGAATATTTCACGTGTTATGGGTGCAGAGAATTGTTTGTTTGGTTCGGCCATTGGTTACAGATGTGTGAGATTATATCAACCGCGAAGTCGTGACACATAATGCTCATACTTACACCTGCACAAAAAAAATTAGTGCAGGTGTAAGTATTTTTTGCCCTAAATATATCCAAAAGAGAGCGTGTGGCGGTACTCTGCCCCTCGCTCTCTTTCGTATTTCCCTCATCAGT
>DOZQ01000075.1:394-5001 GCA_003517915.1 Oscillospiraceae bacterium
TCCCGCCAGCCGGTAGGCTAGCCCGCAATCTTCTAGCAGTTCAAAGACATCATTGAAATTATTGGTCAGCTCCGCGCTCTCAGACTGGTTTGCCTCTATCTGAGTCGTGATGCCTTTAAGTGAGCGCCCGATACGCTCCTGNNCTCTTTGAGCAGGTCGAGAGGAACCGCAGCGGCGTAGTGGGCCTCCAGGAGTTTGCGCTGCTCTCGTTCCAGCTTGTCTTTCCGCTGCTTGAGGCGGTCAAGCTCGACTCTTGACTTATTTTGTATTGCTCGGCGGGTTGCCTCTGTCGTTCTGGCGCTTCCGTGCAATATTTGTCTCATAGTTTTTTGATTCCTTCCTTGGTTATCTCTGTTCCATTATATCATGGTACTGTACACCCAAAATAAACTTGTGTTTTTCGTCATGTGCGATATAATAAACAGGTAGTTATTATTCCGGCACTTTAATGCCGGAATAATATTGCGCATGTGACCGCATAGCGGTCAAGCACTAAAATCTAACGGCTGTGGCTGTGGGGCACTCACATGGCTAAATATTACTTCGGCAAATTTGCACCTCAAATTTCCGACTTTTAAGTGTCGGAGTAATACAGTAGAATTGGGGAGAGATATGATTCGGCATGATTTAAGAAACATCGCTATAATTGCGCATGTTGACCACGGCAAGACAACCCTCGTCGACCAGCTTTTAAAGCAAAGCGGCATTTTCCGCGCTAACGAACAGGTGGCCGAGCGGGTTATGGACTCAAACGATCTTGAGCGAGAGCGTGGGATCACCATTCTTTCAAAAAACACGTCGGTGCGTTATAAAGACGTAAAGATCAATATCTTTGATACGCCGGGGCACGCCGATTTCGGCGGCGAGGTGGAGCGCATCCTCACAATGGTAGACGGTGTGCTACTGCTTGTGGACGCGTTTGAGGGCTGTATGCCCCAAACCAGGTTTGTGCTTAAAAAGGCGCTTGCCATGGGGCTTAGGGCGGTCGTGGTGGTCAATAAGATAGACCGTCCGACGGCCAGGCCGCTCGAGGTGGTGGACGAGGTGCTGGATTTGTTCATAGAGCTCGGCGCGGATGAAGACCAGCTCGAATTCCCGGTAGTTTACGCCTCCGCAAGAGACGGCTTCGCTATGAATGAGCCTTTGCTCATGGGAACGGATATGCAACCGCTGTTCGAGGCCATTTTAAAAGAAATTCCGGCGCCGGTGGGAGATGACGAAGCGCCGCTGCAACTTCTGGTTTCAAACATAGATTACGACGAATATGTCGGCAGAATAGGAGTGGGCCGGGTTCAGCGCGGCCGGGTAGAACTTGGGCAGCAGGCGGTGCTGGTGCACACCGACAGAAAAGCTCAGCCGGTAAAAATAGCTAAGCTTTACGGCTTCGAGGGACTTGTCCGCGCCGAGATAACCTCCGCCGCGCCGGGCGATATAGTCTCGGTTTCGGGCATAGCGGACATCGGCATAGGCGAGACAGTCTGCGCTCCCGAATGCGTGGAGCCGCTTCCGTTTATAAAAATCGACGAGCCGACCATTTCAATGAACTTTATTGTGAACAATTCCCCGTTTGCGGGCAAGGAGGGCAAATTCGTAACCTCACGCAACCTGCGCGAAAGGCTTTTCAAAGAGGTGGAAACCAACGTCAGCCTAAAGGTTGAAGAAACCGATTCGATGGATACCTTTAAGGTATCGGGCAGGGGAGAGCTGCATCTTTCTATTTTAATCGAGACGATGCGCCGGCAGGGATATGAATTTCAGGTGTCCCGCCCGAGCGTCATCTACAAAAAACGTGGAGACACGCTGTGTGAGCCGATGGAGCTTTTGATGGTGGAGGTGCCGGAGAGCTATGTGGGCGCGGTTATTGAAAAGCTCGGTGCGCGCAGAGCAGAAATGCTGAATATGGGCACGAGGGAGAGCGGCACTACCCACATCGAATTCAAGGTGCCGGCCAGGGGTCTTATGGGTTACCGTTCGGAATTTTTGACCGATACCAACGGCAACGGCATTATGAACCATGTGTTTGACGGATATGAGCCTTATAAAGGAGATATTCCTCTGAGACAAAATGGTTCGGTCGTGGTGTTTGAAGCGGGAGAAACTACCGCTTACGGTCTGTACAACGCGCAGGAGCGCAGCCGGCTGTTTGTCGGCGCGGGCGTACAGGTATATGAGGGCATGATAGTAGGGGAAAACGCCAAAAATGAGGATCTCGTCTGCAATGTATGCAAAAAGAAGCATGTGAGCAACGTGCGCGCGTCTGGCTCGGATGATGCGCTGAGACTTACTCCGCCGAGCATACTTTCGCTTGAACAGTCGCTGGAATTTATAGGTGACGACGAGCTTGTGGAGGTCACGCCGAAATCCATAAGGCTGAGAAAAATGACGCTGGACAAAACCCGGCGCTTAAAGCAGCAATCCAAGAAGTAAACAGCAGATATCGAAGGGGCGGTTCGTTTGAACTACCATATTATGGATCTTGAGTGGAATAACGCGTTCAGCTGCCGTCACGGCAAATTTGTCAATGAAATAATTGAAATCGGCGCCGTTCGCCTGAACGACGCTTTGGAGCACCAAGACGAATTCAGCCAGCTTATAAAGCCCCGGCTGTCTGGCCGGCTGTCGAGCATTGTCAAAAACCTTACCAGCATAACAATGGACGAGCTGGGTGAGGGGGTTCCGTTTGCCGAGGCCGTAAACCGGCTTGGTAAATGGATGGGTGAGGAGGAGCATGTGGTTCTCACCTGGAGCGATACCGACCTGCATGTTTTGCTTGAAAATTTCAAAAAATTTCTTAACAAAAGACATATCCCGTTTTTGCAAAAATATGCCGACCTGCAAAAATATCTGCAGCACCGGCTTGAAATCCCCGGAGGCAATCAAATTGCCCTTGCAAACGCGGCAGGGCAGCTTGAAATCGATTTGACCGGACGGGATATGCACAGGGCGCTGGACGACAGCCGGGTATGCGCGGAGATGTTAAAAACGGTTTTTGAAAAAGAGTCCTTCGCGGGCTTCACGGCCGACGCGCGCCGGCCGGATTTTTACCGGAGGCTGACCTTTAAAAACCGCTATATTACTGACGTCAAAAATCCGGGAATCAACAAAAACGATCTGCGTTTTACCTGTGAGCGATGTGGGAAATACGCGAAGCGCATGTCAAGATGGGCCGTGCGAAACAAATCCTTAAGCGCGGTCTTTTGCTGCGGCTCTTGCGGTCATATGTTCCGCGGCAATGTGCGAATTAAAAAAACCTTTGATGAAACGGTCGTCACACGCTCGGTTTTCCCTTATGAGCTGCCGAAGGAGGGAAGCTCCGATGATAAATAACCTCACCCGGCTCGAGCTTGCGGAGCTTATAAGGCAAAACGCGGATTCTCCCGCCGGGGAATTGACCGCCGCAGCCCGAAAAATCCGCGACGAACGCTACGGACGGCGGATATTTCTGCGCGGGCTTATCGAGCTGACCAACTACTGTAAAAACGGCTGCTATTACTGCGGTATACGCGCCGGGAACGCAAAGATACGCCGCTACCGGTTAACCAAGCAGCAGATTCTTGAAAGCTGCGGCATCGGCTATGGCCTGGGACTGCGCAGCTTTGTGCTGCAGGGCGGAGAGGATCCGGGACTCGGGGATAAGGCGGTTTGCGACATAATAAGGGAGATCAGATTCCGGTATCCCGGTTGTGCCGTAACCCTGTCGTTAGGGGAAAAGAGCGCTGAGAGCTACCGGGCGTATTATGACGCCGGGGCGGACAGATATCTTTTGCGGCATGAAACCGCGGATGCGGAGCATTACGCGGCGCTGCATCCGCCCGGCCTGTCGCTTCAAAACCGCAAAAAATGCCTTTATATGCTAAAAAATATCGGATTTCAGGTCGGCGCGGGCTTTATGGTCGGTTCCCCATTTCAGACATTTGAAAACCTCGCCGACGACCTGCTTTTTTTAAAGGATTTACAGCCGCATATGGTCGGCATTGGCCCGTTTATCCCGCATGTGGCCACGCCGTTCGGGGAATTCCCTGCCGGAGGTGCCGGGCTTACCCTGACAATGCTGGCTCTGACCCGAATTATGCTCCCGGACATATTGCTGCCCGCAACCACGGCGCTCGCGACTATAAATAATAATGGCCGCGAGCTTGGCTTTGAGGCCGGCGCGAATGTCGTCATGCCGAATCTTTCTCCCATAGAGGTCAGGGAAAATTACGCGCTTTATAACGGTAAGCTCAGCACTGGCGCCGAAGCTGCTGAGGGGATTAAAATCCTGAAGGAGCTAATAACCCGCGCGGACTACGTCCCCGACTGCTTGAGAGGGGATCATAAGGATTTTAGAGAGGATAGTCTTTAAGGCAACTGAATTTTTCTAGTGGCGACATTCTCGCAAAACGCGCTGTCATGCTCCACAAACAATATGGTCGGCTTATACTCCAAAATCAGCTCCTCAATCTGCATACGGGATATGACGTCGATAAAATTAAGCGGTTCGTCCCACACCAGCAGATGCGCCTGCTCACAAAGGCTTCTCGCTATGAGAGCCTTTTTCTTTTGCCCGCCCGAGAAATTTCTCATATCCTTTTCAAGTTGAACGCGGGAAAAATCCAGCTTGCGCA
>DOZQ01000218.1:0-12686 GCA_003517915.1 Oscillospiraceae bacterium
CGCCATCGCGTCGGCGGCCACCGAGGTGTAGCTGTGGCCGATATGCATATTGCCGGACGCGTAATAGATGGGGGTGGACAGATAATAGGTTTTGTTCATCCTTGTTTTCCTCCTTGCGGCCGGGAANNTGCCCGGCATCTTTTGCGCTGATTTTTAACGGATATAGGCCGGTATTTTTATACCACGGTTATTATATCATGATTATTATGTTTATTATATTATTTTACCGATAAAATACAAATAGTCAAGCGGCAGAGTCATTTTGTGCGAAAAATGCGATTCGGGCAAAAAGATTGATTTTACGGGTTATTCATTGTAAAATAGTGAATATTAGAGATATACCTGACTTGCCGTATCGGCGGATTGGAGTAAAAACTATGCTGCGTGTCGGGATTTTTAACGATTCGTTTCCTCCTACCATCGACGGGGTCGCCAACGCGGCCTTTAATTACGCGAGCCTTATTCAGAAAAATCATGGCGAGGCGATTGCCGCGACACCCAGATATCCGGGGGTGGCCGACGATTATCCTTTTTTGGTTTACCGTTATCCCTCTGTGCCGCTGGGCAAACGCGTGGGCTACCGAGCCGGGAATCCGTTCTCGCCTAAAACGATAAGGACTTTGCGCAGCTTTAATATGGATATAATGCATGTGCATTCCCCGTTCGCCTCGTCGCTGCTGGTAAACCGGGTCAACAGAAAAGGAAACCGCGCACCGGTTATACTGACCTATCACACAAAATTCGAGGTGGATATAAAAAACCGTGCGCCGGGCAGGGCGATGCAGAATGTCATGAAGCGCATGGTGCGCCGGAATATTTTCAGCGCGGATGAAATCTGGCTGGTTTCAAACGGCGCCGTAGAAAGTCTGCGTTCCTTCGGATATGAAGGCCCTTATCAGGTAATGGAAAACGGCTGTGATTTTAAAAGGGAGCGCGCGCCGGAAAGCGCCATAGAAAAAGAAAAAAGCGAACTCGGCCTTGAACAGGGACAACTGGTTTTTTTGTTCGTCGGGCGGATGATGTGGTATAAGAATACAAAGCTGATTATCGACGCGCTGGAAATCGCCGGGCGGGAGGGGCTGCCCTTTAAAATGCTGTTTGTCGGTGACGGCAAGGATCGTAAATCAATTGAGCAGTATGTAACCGGCAAAGGCCTTGCCGGAGAAATTGAATTTTTGGGCGCGGTATATGACCGGGTAAGGCTGCACACGCTGTTTTGTTTGGCCGACCTGTTTTTGTTTCCCTCCACATATGACACCTCCGGGCTTGTAGTCAAGGAGGCGGCGGCCGCCGACTGCCCGAGTGTGCTTGTAAACGGGAGCTGCGCCGCCGAAGGGGTGGAGGACGGATTTTCGGGATTTTTATGTGAAGAAAATAAAGAATCTCTGGCAAAAACGATTTTGGCGGCATCACACAGTGATGAAAGGCGAATCCAAATAGGGCACAATGCGGGAGAGCATGTGTATCTCTCATGGGAAAAGGCGGTCGCGAAGGCCTATGCCCGCTATGAGGAAATCCTGTCAAACTGGCGGGAATAACGGAGGCAAAGCATGGCAGAGTCATTTTCGGCCGAGCTGAAAAAAGAGCTGTGTAATATAAAAGCGGAAAAAAGCTGCTGCGTAAAGGCGCAGGCATATGGGATGCTGCTGTTTGGGCGGCATTTTTCCTCCCGTGCCATTTCCCTGCACACCGAAAACACCATGGTCGCGGCTCGCTACAGGGAACTCACGCAGGAGGTTTCGGGCGTTTTGCCGCGAATTACCTCCGGCTCTCAGGTTTTGGAGTGCGGCGTACCGGAGGAATCGTACAGGCGGAGGGTGCTGAGTGTTTTTGGCCTGACCGGACTGGAACTGACCAGAAGGATAAACCGCGCCAATCTTGAAAACGAATGCTGCGCGGGCGCTTTTTTGCGCGGCTCGTTTTTAAGCTGCGGCAGCATGATGAATCCCCAAAAGGATTATCATCTGGAATTTTTGGTACCAAGACAGCGGCTGTCTGAGGATTTGGCCGCGCTGCTGGGTGAGCTGGAGCTGTCGCCCAAAACAGCTATGCGCGGCGGGGCGCGGGTGGTGTATTTTAAAGAAAGCGAAAGAATAGAGGATTTGCTGACTTTAATGTCGGCGGTCAAAAAATCCCTCGAGCTTATGGATATCAAGATATACAAGGATATGCGCAACCGCGTAAACCGGCTGACCAATTGTGAAACCTACAACATCACCAAAACGGTCAAGGCGGCGGTCACCCAGCTTGAGGCGATAGACCGGCTCGAAAAAGATGGACGGCTGCGAGGTTTGCCGGAGGAGCTTTACCGGATTGCTTTAATTAGGCGCGAAAATCCCGAAGCGTCGATAAGCGAGCTTGCCGCGCTTTCGGGGGAGACAATCAGCCGCTCGGGGATAAATCACCGTCTTAAAAAGCTTGTTAGGATAGCAGAGGAAGGGTAATCATTATGGATTTTGCACATCTGCATTTACATACCGAATACAGTTTGCTGGACGGCGCGTGCCGGATTAATACTTTGATGGACAGCGTAAAAAAGCTCGGGCAGACGGCAGTGGCAATTACCGACCACGGTGTGATGTACGGCGCGATGGAGTTTTACAAGGCCGCGAAAAAGGCCGGGGTAAAGCCTATTATCGGCTGTGAGGTTTATGTGGCCGCGCGCACCCGTTTTGACAGAACCCATGAGCTGGACGCTAAAAGCGGGCATCTTGTGCTTTTGTGCGAGTCGCTGACCGGTTATAAAAATCTGATCAAGCTGGTGTCACTGAGCAATACCGAGGGCTTTTATAACAGGCCGCGTGTAGATCACGAGCTGCTCGAAAAATACCACGAGGGGATTATCGCGCTTTCCGCCTGTCTTTCGGGCGAGGTGCCAATGGCGTTGCTTGCGGGCGAATATGAAAAGGCGAAGGAGCTTGCTATTTGGTATAATGATACCTTCGGCGAGGGCAATTTTTTTCTCGAGCTGCAGGATCATGGAATAAGGCAGCAGCAAAGTGTTAACGACGGCCTTTTGAGAATACACCGTGAAACCGGTATCCCGCTGGTGGTCACCAACGATGTGCACTACCGCGCCCGTGAGGACAGCCGGATGCAGGAGGTGCTTATCTGCATTCAGACCGGTCGCACGGTCGAGCAGGGCAGCGGGATGGATTTCCAATCCGACCGGCACTATTTAAAATCTACACAGGAGATGGCGCAGTTATTCCCCGAGTATCCGGACGCTATGGAGAACACCGTGAAAATAGCGGAGCGCTGTAATCTGGATTTTACTTTCGGCGAAAGCATTTTGCCACATTTTGATATTGGCGCAAAGGATCATTTTGAATATTTCAAAGAGAAGTGTTTTGCCGGTTTGCGGCATTATTACGGCGAGACTCCCGATAAAGACATAACCCGGCGGCTGGAATATGAGATGAACACTATAAACAAAATGGGCTATACCGATTATTATCTTATAGTCCATGATTTTGTGCGTTACGCCAAAGACAGCGGCATCCCAGTCGGCCCGGGAAGAGGGTCGGGAGCGGGGAGCCTTGCCGCTTATTGCATCGGTATAACCGGCATCGATCCGATTAAATATAACTTGCTTTTTGAGAGGTTCCTCAATCCCGAGCGGATCAGTATGCCTGATTTTGACATTGATTTTTGCTATGAGCGGCGGCAGGAGGTCATAGATTATGTCGTGAGTAAATACGGCGGCTCGCATGTCGCGCAAATAATCACATTCGGAACCATGGCGGCTAAAGCGGCTATCCGCGATGTGGCCAGAGCCTTGGCGATGCCCTACGCGGCGGCGGACGCTGTGGCGAAGCTGGTGCCGTTTGAGCTTGGCATAACCATAGACCGGGCGCTGAAAATCTCACCGGAGCTTAAAAGCCGCTATGACGCAGAGCCTACCATAAGGGAGCTTGTCGACATGGCTCGCAAGGTGGAGGGAATGCCGCGGCACGCCTCTACCCACGCGGCGGGAGTCGTAATAACCCGTGAAGAGGTTTCGGATTATGTTCCGCTGCAAAAAAACGACGAGTCGACCGTGACCCAGTACACAATGACGGCACTTGAGGAATTAGGGCTTCTCAAGATGGACTTTCTGGGACTTCGCAACCTGACGGTAATAAGCGACGCCCAGAGAATGATCCGTCGGCACACGCCGGATTTCAATACCGGGAATATACCTCAGGATGCTCCGGAGGTATTCCGGCTGCTTTCGGCAGGGCAGACCGACGGGGTGTTTCAGTTTGAATCGGGCGGAATGCGCAGGGTGCTCCAGTCCTTCGGGCCGGACAGATTTGAGGATTTAATCGCGATCATATCCCTTTATCGCCCCGGGCCGATGGAATCCATCCCGACATACATACGAAACCGCAAGAATCCGTCACTTATAAGATATAAAACCCCGCAGCTGAAGCCGATTCTGGACGTGACCTACGGCTGTATAGTTTATCAGGAGCAGGTTATGGAAATATTCCGCTCGCTTGCCGGGTATTCTTACGGCCGCGCGGATGTGGTGCGCCGCGCCATGTCCAAAAAAAAGCACGACGTTATGGAAAAAGAACGGGATGCTTTTATAAACGGCGACAGGGGAGAAAACGGGGGAGCAAAATGCGACGGCTGCGTAAAACGCGGTATACCCAAAGCGGTCGCGAGTGAGATATTTGACGATATGTCCTCTTTCGCGAGCTACGCTTTTAATAAATCCCACGCGGCCGCATATGCGATGGTGGCCTATCAGACCGCCTGGCTCAAGGCGAAATATCCAAAGGAATATATGGCGGCGCTGTTGACCAGCGTGCTGGATTACGGCGGCAAAATCGCGCTGTATATCGCGGATTCGGAGCGCATGGGAATTCATGTGCTGCCGCCGAATGTCAATTCAAGCCTGGGGAGGTTCACGGTTGAGGGAGATAACATTCGGTTTGGACTTTTAGCGGTTAAAAATTTGGGTCGCCCGGTGATTGAGCTCCTGATAAGGGAGCGGGAAGAAAACGGCCCCTATACCTCATTTTTTGATTTTTGTAAACGGGTGCATGGCCGCGAGATGAACAAAAGGGCGCTGGAAAGCCTTATAAAAAGCGGCGCGCTGGACGGGCTTGGGGCCAACCGGCGGCAGATGCTGGAAATCTGCGAACAGGTTATAGAGCAGCTTGAGGAGACAAGACGCCGGAATATAGAAGGCCAAATGGGCTTTTTTGAGTTGGAGGGCGGTAACGTGGATGCAGAGTTCCATCTGCCGCCGCTGCGTGAGATGCCGCTTGGCAGTCTATTGGCAATGGAAAAGGAAACTACCTCACTCTACCTGTCGGGGCATCCGATGAAGGCGTACGCGGCTTTGGCGGGGCTGCCGGGCTACGCCCACACGGGCGAATTGGCCGAGGCGGGCACTCACGGCAGTTCGTTTAAGGATAACGACCGGATTAAGCTTGCCGCAGTGGTGGAAAAGCTGCGCCTCAAGACCACAAAAAGCGACAGTACCATGGCGTTTTTAACCTGTGAGGATTTGTACGGGGACATTGAGGTGATAGTGTTCCCGAAAACCCTTCAGGATTACTCCCTGATACTCAGGGAGGGGAATATTGTAATTTTAGAGGGACGGATTTCTCTAAGGGAGGAGCGGGCACCGCAGCTGGTCTGTGAGCGCGCGGCCGACGCGCCTGGGGAGGAAGAGCTTGCGGCGTTTATCGCGGCGGAAAAAGCCGGAGGCGCAAAAAAGCCGCCCGAAGGGCGGCCGGAGGCTGTAAAGACTGAACAAGTCCAAAAATCCGGAGTTAAACCGGGGCTTTATCTGCGTATTTCTTCTGTCGAGCACCCGGATTTTACACAGGCGCGGTATGTTATGGCGCTCTTCCCGGGGGAAGTTCCGGTATATTTGTGTTTTCCTGACGGCAAGCGGTTTAAAATGAAACGGGAGCATTTTATATATCCGAACGAACCTATGCTTAGAGAGCTTAAAAGACTGTTCGGGGAAGAAAACGTGAAATTGGTATAGTCCAATTGCCTAGGTTTTGCGTGAGGCGGAGCGTTTCCTGGAATAGCGCATACGCTGCCGCCGATTTTGAATCACGGTGAGGATTATAAGCAGAAGCAGCGAGCCGCCTATAAGACCTGCCGCCAGTTTGAACCATAGCGTGTGGGTCATCTCCCCAAGCTGTCTTATGATGTAAAGCACAATGCTGCGCTCGACGTCTTGGCCTGCCACAAGATTGACCTGCCCCAAAACCTCGCCGGCGTAGACGATATCGGCAGTACCGAGCACCGCGCCCTTTACCACCGGCGCGTCAATCTCATCTGAAAATAGCCGGATATTTGTGATGACGCTGGAGGTGTCGGCCTCTTTGGGAACCAGCGATGAAAATGACCTTTCGGGATAAAGCTGCACATGGTCGGCGTCGCTGGACAAATTGACCTTTATTTCCTGAAGAGGTTCGCTGGTTTGTACAATAAGCTTATATTCAAAAGTGTCGAACGCCCAGTCATAAAGGTTTTCGGTGTCCTCATATTGATAATACAGGATTTCGCCGTTTTCGTCCTCGGGGGGGCAGCCCATTACGACGCAGAGATAACGGAAACCGTTTTGCCTTGCGGTCGAGATAAGGCAGCGGCCGGCCTCTTCGGTATAGCCGGTTTTAACGCCGGAAATGCCTTTGTAATAAAAGGATGTGGAGGAATCCATCATCATGTTTGTGGTGCTGAGGATACGTGCCTCGTTCATTCCGGTCGCGGGGATCTCATAACGGGTAGTTTCGCACAGCTCCATAAACAGGGGAAGCTCCATGGCATGATTTACGAGTTTCACAAGGTCGTCAATTGTGGTATAATGGTTTTCGTCGTGAAGGCCGTGGGCGTTTGCGAAGTGGGTGCCGGTCATTTGAAGCTCGCCCGCGCGCCGGTTCATCTGTGAAATAAAGTCGGCGATACGCGCCTCGCCGGTTCCCGCGCCGAAATGGTCGGCTAGCACGTTGGCGGCGTCGTTGGCCGAGCTGACCATAAGGCAGTAGAGAAGATCGCGCACGCTCATTTTTTCGCCGCCCACAAGCCCGGCATTTGAGGAGTTGGTTCCGACCAAGAGCTCAATGCAGTAATCAGGAACCTCAACAATTTCTTCAAGGTCGCTCTGTTTTTCGAGCACGACTACAGCGGTCATGATCTTTGTTATAGAGGCGGGATAAACCCGGCTGCTAGAGCCGCCACCGTCTTTAGAATACTCGAACACTACGGTTTCGGTGTCCATATTTATAAGTATCGCCGCTTCACAGTGCAACTCGAACGAAGTCGGCTCGAAAGCTTTGGCCGGCGTATGAAAACAGGGCAGAGCCAAAATAAAAACGGCGAATGCGCAGGCGATTTTTTTCATAAGCGGCTCCTTTACAGTTTGATTTGTATTTTTAGTATACCAGCCGCAATCGCATTTTAAAAGTATTTCTTTGCGCAGTGCGACGTATCTGCGATTTCAACAAACACAGGGCAGTATAGGAGGGATTTTCATGGTTTATGTTACGGGAGATCTTCACGGAGACAGATCACGTATCTATCAGAGAAAAATCAAAAAGCTGAAAGCGGGGGATACGCTGATTGTCTGCGGGGATTTCGGCTTTGTATGGGACGGCGGTGTGCAGGAAAAGAAGATACTCGAATATTTGGGCACCCGGCGCTACAACGTCTGCTTTCTCGACGGAACCCATGAAAACTTTGATCTTTTGGAAACCTACCGTGAAACCATCTGGAAGGGCGGCAGGGTGCACCGGATTTATAAAAACCTTTACCATATGGTGCGCGGTCAGATATTTGAGATAGACGGGCTTAAAATCTTCACCTTCGGGGGCGGCGAAAGCAGCGATAAAGAAATGCGCATGGAAACATCGCTTTGGAAAAAGGCGCTTCCGCTGCCGGAGGAGATGGAAGAGGGCGCCCAGAATATAGACGAATACGGCTGCAAAGTGGACGTGATATTGACCCACGAGCCGCCGTCGCTTGTAAAAAGCTCCATGCTGCTAAGGCAAGGCCGGGCGGACAGGGTCAATAAGCTCAACGGTTATTTTGAGGAGCTTAACCGGGCGTGCAAATTCAAAAAATGGATTTTCGGGAGCATGCATGAGGATCGCGTAATAACTCCCGTACATACGGCGGTGTTTAAAGAGATGCTGCCGCTGTCGCCAGAAGACCTGGGCGTGGAGCTGTTACCGGTGACGCAGCCGGAGCCGGAAAAGCAGGAGGCCATGGCAGCCGCAGAATAAAAAATCAAGAAGGGGTTCTGAGGGGGGCTTATGAAACTGTTACATACCTCCGACTGGCATTTGGGAAAAATCCTCTATGGCAAATCAATGCTTGAGGATCAGGCGTATTTTATTGAACACACTTTTTTTCCGGCGCTGAAAGAAGAAAAACCGGACGCCGTGCTCATAGCGGGGGACGTGTTTGACCGGCAGGTCGCGCCGGCCGACGCCATACGCCTGTTTGACGGGGTAATCGCCCGGGTTTACAAGGATTTTAAACTGCCGCTTATTGTGGCGACCGGCAACCACGACGGAGCAGACCGTTTTTCGTTGGGAGCGGGTCTTTTGCGGCTGGGGGGCTTTTATCTGACCGCCAGGCCGGATTTAACCGCCGCGCCTATAATACTGCGGGACGAATTCGGTGAGGCGCATATTTACAGCCTGCCCTGGCTTGAACCGGTAGTAATGCGGGACATGCTTGAGCGCCCTGAGCTTAAAGGCTATCACGAGGCATACGCGGCGGCGACAGGCACGCTGCGCGAGAGATTTGTGCCCGGTGTGCGCCGGGTGTTGCTGGCTCACTGTTTTGTTGCAGGTTCCAAAAAAAGCGAGAGCGAAAGTCCGCTTTTTGTCGGCGGGGGCGGTGAAGTCGGAAATAATGTGTTTGAGGGCTTTGACTATGTTGCTTTGGGGCATCTGCACGCGCCTCAGCGTGCGGGCAAAAACGCGCGCTATTCAGGCTCACCGCTGAAATACTCCTTTGACGAGCAAAACCAGCGCAAGTCAATGACTATTGTCACGCTCATGCAAAGTGAAACATCCATAACCGAGATTCCGGTCACGCCGCTGCGCGATATGCGTACACTCACCGGAAGCATAACCGAGATAGAGTCGATGGCCGAAAAATATGGTGGAGATTATATCTGCGCGAATATCTTGGGTGATCCGGTTTTTGAGCCGATGGCTAGGCTGAAAACGCGGTTCCCGAATATTTTGGAGATGAGAAACGGTGTCAATCCGGCGGCGGGAGATACCGTGCGCGGAGAGATGCGCGCGCAGCTTAGAAAACGGGACGACGTTTATATCTATGAGCAGTTTTTACGCCAGATCTATGGGCAGGAGGCATCTGGCGGGGATATTGATATTTTCCGGGAAATAAGCGCGCAGCGGGAAGAGGGGGAGAGCGCATGAGACCGCTCAGGGTTTCAATGCAGGCGTTCGGCCCCTTTTTAGACGAGACCGTCTGCGATTTTTCGGCACTTGGCGACAGCCGGATTTTTCTCATAACCGGGCCGACCGGCAGCGGAAAGACGACCGTGCTGGACGCCATGTCCTGCGCGCTTTACGGTGAGCCGACGGGCTCCGTGCGCCGATTCGCCGAGATGCGAAGCCGTCTGGCTCCCGATTCACTTGACACTCAGGTCGTATTTGATTTTCTTTTGGGAGCAAAAAAGTACCGTTTTTTGCTGCGCATGCGTATCCACCGCAAGCGAGACGGCGAAACGGAGCCGCGAATAGATGGGGAATACCGGGTTTTTGAAGGGGAGGACTGGGAATCCGCCGTTCCCTGCACCAAGACGGCGCTTGCAAAAAAGGCGGAAGAACTGCTGGGTTTTTCCCACAGCCAGTTTACGCAGGTCATAATACTGCCGCAGGGAGAGTTCAGAAGGCTGCTCACTGCCAACTCCACAGACAAAGAAAAGATATTAAAGGTGCTCTTCGCGACCGGACGCTGGAACGGTTATGTCATGAGAATCAAAAGCCGCAGGGACGCTGTGTGGGTCAAGCTTGCGGAAATAAAAACCAAAATCGGGACTTTGCTTCAAAGTGCCGAATCTGCTTCGACGGAAGAACTTGAGGAAAAGCTGAAAAGCGCCGCGGAGGAAATGGCAAGCCTAAAAAATCAGGCAAGCGAATGGGAAAAGCGGATTGCTCAGGCCGAGCGGGAATACAGCCTTGAGATGCTAAGGGAAGAGCGGTTTGTAAGGCTTGAGGAAGCCGAGAAGCGAAAAAGCCGGCTCGAATCGAGAAAAAAGGAAATGGCCGAGAAAAGATCGCGCGCCGCGCGTCTTACGGCCGAAAAAGAGCTGTATCCATATGACGCGGCGCTGAAAGCGGCGGAGAATACCCTAGCTAAAAGGCGCGAAGTATTAAAGCGGTGTGCAAAAGAGCTGGAGGAGGGGATACAGGCGGCGAAGCAGAGTGAGAAGCTTTTTGACGAAATTCCGGATATAAAAGAGAAGGAAAAAAATTACCGCGCCGAAGCGCTGAAAATCGAGCAGATGATGCCGGAGCTGCGGCGTATGAACGAGCGGAAAAAACAGTTGGAGGAGCTGGAAAAACGGCTGATTAGCACCGAAAAGGAAATACCTAAGCTTGAAGCGGAGTCCGACGCGCTTAAAGAGCGGGCGGAAAACGGCGAGCGATATATGCGTGAGCGGGAGGAAGCATGTATTTTGCCTCTGGCAGGATATTTAAAGGAGCAAGCAGAGCTTTCGCTGCTAACTGAGGAATTCCGCAGGCTTAAAGAAGCCGCGAATCAGCTTGAAAAGCTTGAGGGGCAAAGGGATATATACAGGCGAAAATCCGAAGCGGCGGAAAAGTTACTGGAGGATGCGGAAAAACGTCTGAAAGAACTTGAACGCTCGAAAAGGCTTGATACAGCCTATGAGCTTGCGGAAACCCTTTCGGAGGAGGAACCATGCCCGGTTTGTGGGAGCCGTCATCATCCCGCCCCGGCAAAGCCGGCGGAAAGCTCCCCGGACGCTCGGGAAATAAGCGGGGCGGCTTCGGCTGTAGAAACGCTGCGGGCGGCGCTGCTGGAGCACGAAAAGCTGCGCTCGTCATGGCAGGGAGAACTGGATAGCGGCAGGCAGCGGCTTGAGGAGCTTAGGACAAAGCTTGATGGAAACAAAGAACCGGAAATTTTGGAAAGGCTTAAAGCTCTAAATGCGGAAATCGAAAAATGCAACAAGTTTAAATCCGACCGGACAGGGCTTTTAAATTCACTTGCGGCGTTTAAAGAAAAACTGGAGGAAAAGCGGGCTGCGCTTATGGCAAAGCGGCTGGAACAAAGGGAATTGCTGGCCGGGTGTGCGGCGGCAAAAGAAGAGCTGAACGGCCTGCAAAGCAGGCTGGGCGAGCTCCCGGACTATGAAATTTTGACGGCGCGGCGTGAAAAAGCCGCTAAGAGCGCGGCGGAGTGCGAGAAAAAGCTGCGCGAAATACAGGAAAACAGGGAAACCGCCCTGCGCCGGTATTCCCTGGCTGTGCAGGCGGAAAAAAACGCGGCGGCGGCAGTAAAGGAAGCGGAGTCCGAGGAAGGGGGAGCGGCGGCGGCGTTCAAAGAGCGGGCGGCAGCTCTGCGATATGAGAGCGGGGGCGGGATGAAAGCTCCAAACGACGCGCTTATTTCGGCGCTTAAAGAGGAAATATCCGATTATGACGCGGAGTTGAAAAACACCGGCCGCGTCCTCGGTGAGTTAAAAACGCTGCTTGAGGGAGCCGCGCGTCCCGAGCTTAAAAAGACAGAGGATCTAAAAAACGAATGCCGGCGTAAGATGTCGGAAATGCAGACTAAAACAGGTGAGGTTTCTCAGATGGTTAAGGGATATGAATCCACCCTGCATGAGTGCAATCTGCTTGCGGCGCAAAATGCCCTGATTGAGACGCAGTACGGCCAGTTGGCCAGGATTTACAGGTACCTTTCGGGGGAGATTCATCCAAAGATAAACATACAAAGCTTTGTTTTGGGGCTGATGCTGGACGAGGTTATGCTGTCAGCCAGCCGTTCGATGCAAAAATTCAGCAAGGGCCGTTACAGCCTTATAAGGGAGGATTTGACCGGGGGAGGCGAACGCAGGGGGCTTGATATCGTCGTGGTAGACGCGCATACCGGCGGGAGCCGTCCGGTCAGCACGCTTTCGGGCGGCGAGATGTTTTTGGCGTCGCTGTCGCTTGCGTTCGGCTTGGCCGAGGTGGTGCAGTCCTATGCGGGAGGAGTACAGCTTGACTCCATTTTTATTGACGAGGGATTCGGGTCGCTGGACGCGCAGACGCTTGACAGCGCCATGATGGCGCTTGCCGACATACAAAGCGAGGGCAGGCTCGTGGGCATCATATCGCATGTCAGTGAGCTTAAAGAGCGCATTGCCTCCAGAATCGAGCTCGAGCCGTCGGCTGAGGGAACATCACTTTGCGTAAAGACAGGGGAATAAATCAGAAGTTTTGCGTATCAGATTTTTTTGTCCTGAACGCGCCGTAGATTTCACTTATACCCATGTAAAGCAAAAATACGGCCAACAGCTTTGAGAGCAGGCCTTGTCCAATATATCCTCCGAGAAGAGTTCCGAGCACCGCACCGATAATCCCTGTCGAGGCGGTTAGCAGTACCGGTTTTATTTGAATAAGGCCAGATTTAATATACAGAATTAAAGCGAATATGGCGCAGGGGATGAAAAAGATCAGATT
>DOZQ01000218.1:12707-19245 GCA_003517915.1 Oscillospiraceae bacterium
AGCACAGAGCCGCCGCCCAGCCCCATGGAACCGGCGGTTCCCGCTAAAAATCCGGCGACGGCGGCAAAAATCATATCCACATGAATCCTCCTAAATTGAAAGTTATGCGCGATCGGCCATTATCCCCAAAACATGCGCCATGCCGACCAAAGCAGAAATACGCCGAAAATCCCGCGCAATATCCGGTCATTTATTTTTTTCATAAGCCACGCCCCGAAAAAAGCTCCGGCTAAGCCGAAGGGAATATAGATAAGCGGGTCAGCAAGCCCCATCCGCCCGTCCGCAAGGTAAAAGGCCGCGCTTATAAGCGACAAAGGCAGTATGACCGCTATGGAGCTGGAATGCGCCTGCTTTGCGGAAAGACCGTTCTTTTCTAAAAGTGGAACGGCCAAAATCCCGCCCCCGGCGCCAAGCAGGCCGTTGAGCAACCCTACTCCAAAGCCGCCCGCCAATAGCCAAAGAATACGTTTTTTATCTTTCACTGATTCCTCCGAAAAAACTTTATATTTAGATATAGTATGGCTGCGTGAAGCCGGATTTATTAGTTTATACATGACAAGAGCGGTACTTTATCCGTGAGGATAAAGTACCGCCTTTTAAGTCAAAAGACTATAAATGACTGACGCCCCGCCCTGCCGTAAAGCGGCTAATGATAACCTGTTATAAATAACAGGGTGGGTTTTCTCCCCGGTGCTTTGTGCTCCCTTCTTCCGCCGAAGGCGGGAGGTCTGCAAACCCACATCGGGAGCCGAAATCCCTTTTTAAAAGGTTGTAGGGTTATAATAGACGCGAAATTCGCGCACAGGGCAGGGAATCCTTCATTTGCTATAAGTATAACATAATTTGCGCTGATCAGCAACGCATTTTTTATAATTAAACACTAATATTTAGAACAAAATTATTCCAAAACAGAATAAAAAAGTATACAAAACATAAAATGCCTATCGGCTATAAGAAGACGATTATTTTTGTTCGATCTCAAAAAAATCCTGCAGACGCTCGATGAAAATATCAGCGATTGTATCGTATTCGTCGTCGTCGTCAATCTCTTCATAAAAGCTTTCTCCGCCTTCTTCAAGCACCTTGAGTACAATCAGCTCGCCGGAATCCATCACCGATTCTTCAGGAAAATCGAAAATAGGAAGAAGAGCCAAATAGCGTCCCAGATCGGTTTCAATAGCATCAAGAACCTCAAAGGCATACTCTTTGCCGGATTCGTCGCTGAGCGTAATAATATCTGGATTATATTCTTCGTTGATTTTGCTACCATTATCCATATAAACTGTCTCCCTTCCATATCCTGTCATGAGGTTTGTTCTCTTATATTTTACCCATAAATGCGGCAATAGTCAATATAAGAAATTTCATAGTTAGAGTTAACAATATATTAAAAAATTATTCACAAAAAGTATTGACATCTTATAAATTATCGTATATAATAATATCAGCGAAGGATAAAAGATCAAAAGCGTAATATCTTTCAGAAATTTTCAGAAGGGGGCTGATTCCAATGTACAGTGAAGACAATTTAATATCAGCCGTTTGCTCTGAAATCCGTGGAGTGTAAAAGCGCATTTTGGCGAGGCTTTGAAAGCAGATCGATTTATTTATTCGGCGCAGCCTCTGGAATGGAACGGAAATTTCCGAACATACAATGCCGGAGGACTAAGTGGGCGGCTGATATTGCGGCAGATGCGGGCAGGGAGGATATCTGCAATAAAAGCAGTTTGTGCTGTCCGTACAATCAAATCCAGAAGGTCTATGTAAAGAAATAGAGCTGGTCGGACTGCCGTCTTTAAAAATATCCTCTTGTAAAGTCTTCTGTCGGCTGAGCCGGAGTTTTGTAGTGTTTATTGGGTTAGGAGGCCCTTCTGTTTCCGGTTATTAAAAAGGCGATGGGCAGAAGCGTTTTAGGGACGATAGTATCGTCTTAAGAAATATATTTTAGTGAACCTAAAAACTCGGTGCGGTTTAAATATTGCTGAATCTGCCGGGGGTAAAATCTGAATAAATATTTCGGCGGTTCCTGTGGAGCAAAGTTCACGGGAACCGCTTTTGTATTTCTTGCTAAAGCACTAACACAGGCCGCGGCTCCTATTGATAAGGAAGTCCGCGGCATGTTTCTCTTAGAAGTATTATCCTATTTAACAGGGAATACAATCTGTGTCAGCAGTTCACTTTCGGGGGTATTGTCAGGATCGTTGATATAATAGTCATAATAAACGCCGGTAAGCTCAAGTGAATTATCCTTAGCGTAATCCATAAGCGCGTTATATGCCGCGTCAAGAGCTTTATAAGGGCCTTTGTGGGTTGTGGTTATCGCCTTGCCCTCGCAGTTCTTGCTCATGTAAAGATCGCCCTTCGCGGGCAGCGCCTTTGAAACCGGGATGCCGAACTCCATGTCGGACACCATAAAATCGTCGCTGCAATTCATATAGGCGCAGTAAGGAGCGCCAGCGATTTGCGCGCCCTGTTCGCTGAGATATGGCATAAGCTTGGCGTATACTTCATCGAACACCTTGCCAATCTCGTCCATGCCTACAGCCGTTTTCTTTATCGCCAACGCGATTTGGGGAGTAAGGTTTTTAAGCTCAATCTTCATTTTTAAAATGCCTCCTTGATTTTTTCTTAATTATACAGGAGACAAGTGACAGCGTCATGTCATATTTAAAAATGAATTTGAGATTTTGAAAAGCAACGTTTACTCTAAAGCAAACAGCTTTTGCTCGTAATCCTTTACGAAATAACGCTTGCCCTTTTGAATGACCGTGTGCCCCTCCATTTCAAGCAGCAACTTTTGCCCCGCGATGCCGTCCGGATATTTCTCGTTCAGTTCCCCGCCTTTTTTCAATGTTCGCCACCAGGGAGTCTCGTCTGCGCCCGCGCGCTCGGCGCTGGCCTGGGCGGCGACATTTACGAAAATGCCGCAGGTGAGGGGACAGGTGAAGTCAGCTCCGTGGTCTTTAGCGAGGCGCTCTCGCAGACGGTCGGTGGTGATCAGTCTGCCATAAGGAACAGTTTTCATCAGCGCGTCATAAGCAAGCGGCGGCGCTAAAAGCATGCGGGAGCCACCGTAACGGGCTATGGCTTTAGGGTCTGTGAGTGTTTCAACCTTGGGCATATCCTTGCTGTCATGCAGCTTTTGGTTGGGGTTTTTAATCGGCACGTGGTTTCCTCCTTTACGGTTTATTATTTTCACTGATTATCTCGTTATAAACGCAGCAGGATTTAAGGTGGTCGTTTACCATGCCGACCGCCTGCATAAAAGAATAGATTATGGTCGAGCCGACAAATTTGAACCCCATCTTTTTTAAATCCTTGCTTATTTTATCGGATACGGGGGTGGTCACCGGCATATCCTCAAGTTTTTCCCAGTCGCCTGTGACCGGCTTGTAGTCAACATAGCCCCAGATGAAATTGTCAAAGCTGCCGTACTGTTTCTGGATTTCAAGGAACAGCCGGGCGTTTACCACTGCCGCACCTATTTTGCGGCGGTTTCTTATGATTTTTTCGTTGGCCATTAGCTCCTCGATTTTTACCTCGCCGTAAAGGGCGACTTTTTCGGGGTCAAAGCCGTCAAAGGCTTCGCGGTAAGCCTGCCTCTTTTTGAGCACGGTGATCCAGGAGAGACCTGCCTGAGCACCCTCCAGAATAAGCATTTCAAACAGCCAGCGGTCGTCGTGCACAGGCCTTCCCCATTCGTTGTCGTGGTAGTCGATGTATATAGGAGAATCCCCGAAGCACCTGAATTTTTCTTTAGTATTGAGCTTATCTGTCATTTCGCACCTCATTACAAATCCAAAAAATATTCCCGGCTGTCAAAAAATCTGACGCCGTCCACATGGGGCGTGATATCGTCCCGGTCGTAAACAAACCCCAGCTTCTCTAGCACCCGTGCCGAGCCAAAATTTTTCTTGGCGTGGCCGCCCGCAAACCTTTTTATACCCAAGCGTGAAGCGGCAAAATTCAAAACCGCTCGCATCGCCTCGGTGGTGTAGCCATGGTTCCAGTGGGATTTTTTTATGTTGTACCCGACTTGATAGAGCCGATAGCCTTCCTCCCAAATCAGCCCGCCGGAGCCGAAAAGTTCGCCGGTTTCTTTAAGAACAAACCCCCAGATGTAGTTGTCGCACACAGCGGTGTCGTCCGTATTTTCCGGCGGCCATTCAATTTCTTTAAGCCACTTAATCGTATCGTCAATTGAATGATGCGGCAGCCAGCTGACATATTCCGCCACCTGAGGGTCGCCGGTCCAGCCGTAAAAGGCGGTTTCGGCGTCATCCGGCCTAAGTGGCCTTAGAATAAGGCGGTTCGTTTCCAGTGTGTTGTTCATAGCTCAAAATCCTCCGACGCAAGCATGGAGTAATACCGCCCCTTAGACGCCGTGAATTTTAAAATGCAGTAGTCCGGATCGTTTACGCCGCCTTTGTAAATAGAGTTCATGGAAACTTTCCAATGTGCCCTTTTAAGTGCTATGTCATTTATAATTTCCATTTTGCCTATAAGCTGTACGCCCCTATAAATTGGTTTGCCGTAAAAATATAAGCAGGCGTTTGGATTTTGCTGCCACTGGGCGGCGCGGACAGAGCCGTTATTTGAATCAAAATAAAATATATTCCCGCCCTCGCGGCGGGCAACCAGCATTGCTTTGATAAAGGGCTGACCTTCAGATTCAGAACCGGTGAAAGCTATCTTGCCTTCCAATAAGCGTTCAATATGCTTGTTCATGCTTTAGTCCTTCCAGTCGTTCCAGTTTTGCTTGCCCGGCGGCAAATGCCCGTCATGGTCGGCGTAATGAACCGCCAAACGGTAACAGTAGAGCACACATCTGCACGACATATTGCCGACCCCATAAAGCAGGCAGTGCTTAGCGTAAATCTTCTCGGGGTTTTCCCCCTTGAGAGACTCGACATCGGGATATCCGGCACGAATTAAGTGCTCGGCCATTTTCTTGCCAATGCCCGGGATGGTTGTAAGATCGGTCATTATTTATCTTCTACGGTATTTTCCGCACACAGCTTCTCTCCCAGCGCGGCGGCTTTTTTGCAGTCTTCGACAAAAACGGTTTCGCGGCGCTTTAGGCGCTTCGCTCCGTCGAACAAGGTCATGGCGTATTTGCTGTAATCGTCAAACTGATAGGTGGAGGTTACCAAAAGGGTTTTACAGCTGCCAAAGATGCGTGTCATCAGCTTTTGATTCTGTCTGAACACCCGGTTATATCCGGTAAACGGCAGGCCGGCCGCCGGGACGTTCATGGTGTAAATGAACGCCGTGTTTATTTTTTTGCCGAATAAAGACGGCTTGCCTTCATATGAGCTGTAAGGGAACAGCAGGCGCTCCATAAACGATCTTACTTCGCCTGTCACATCGGCAAAATAAATTGGTGAACCCAATATGAGGGCGTCGCATTTACAGATTTTCTCAAGCACCGGTGTTAATTCATCCTTCATCGCGCATTTATCGAGGATTACACCCTTTCGCTTGCAGGCAAAGCAGCTGGTACAGCCACTGAATCCTATATCGTATAGATTTATAAGCTCGGTTTCGGCGCCCGCGACCGAAGCGCCCTCCAGACATTTTTCGAGTAAGATATGCGTATTCCAATTCTTTCGCGGGCTGCCGTTTACGGCGATAACTTTCAATTTATATATCTCCCTTCTCGATTATAAATCTTTTTTCAGCAGCCAGGTGACGCACTCAATCGTGTTTTCAATATCGTCGTACTCACTCTGCTGTCCGCGCACATAACCGTCAAAAAAGGCCTTCTTGTCGGGATATTTCAGGATAAGCTCGTTTGCCCTCGCGGTTATAAACGCCATGCCGGTCTCGCTGTCGCCCGAAGCGGGAGTTTCGTTATCATCGTCCGAAACCGTTTCGATCAGCGTAAGGCCGGCTTCAATGAATAATTCCGACCACTGCCGTTCGGTCAGAAGCTCGTAGCCGGCGCTTTTAACGTCACTTTGTTTTACGCCGTCGGGCAGATATCCCTCGTCAATCAATATGTATCCGCCCGGCCTTATAACACTTTTCAGCTTACCGAGCATCTGCGCGGGTTCACCAAGAACAATACTCGCCGCCCCGTAGATAACAATATCATAATCCCTTTCGTTTTTTACCGCCTCGTTGATATCGCCGGATATGAACTCGCACAGCCCGGCGACATTGTGCTCGGCCGCTTTTTGCCCGGCATAGGCTATAAATTCCGGCAATATATCAATGCCCTTGACCCTGATATTTAATTTTTCGGCAAGCTTTACTGACACCGCGCCCTTGCCGCAGGCCAAATCCAGCACTCTGGTTTCGGGCGACAGCTGTACATGGCTTTTTATCAGCCGGAGCATCACCTCGGGGTCGCTGCCCAGCTCCCAGAAATCCTGAAGCAGGTAGGGAAGAAAGGGCAGCAACTCGGTAGTGTCGGCACTAAGTGAGGTGGCCAGTGTTTCCTTGGTTTCGTTTTTCATTTTGTGTTTCTCCTTGTTATTATCAATTTTTCTAAAAAACATTGTGACGTAATACTCATTCCAAGTTAGAACATAGA
>DOZQ01000218.1:19339-19617 GCA_003517915.1 Oscillospiraceae bacterium
TCTTTCCAAATCTGCTCAATCGGATTCAACTCAGGGGTTCTCGGAGGGATGTAGAAAAATCTGATATTCTCCGGAATTACAAGAGCCTTTGCTTTATGCCAGATTGCGTTGTCAGTAGCAATCAACAAGTAATCTCTTGGAAACACCGCCGACAGCTCTCGTAAAAACACGTTCATACAAGCAGTATCGCAATTGGGCAGCACAAGAAAGAACTTGTCGCCGTTTACCGGATCAACTGCGCCATATGCATACTTGTACTCTCGTATGTGATGGCGATA
>DOZQ01000218.1:19764-23549 GCA_003517915.1 Oscillospiraceae bacterium
TTTAAAAGATAATATACTGTTGATTTCGAAGTTCGCTCTTTTCCTGTTTTTTCATCATATGCGGCAGCAATATCGGCGATGGTTATCACTTGACCTTCCTTCGCCGCTTCCTCGAATTGAGAGAGAAACACCTTTTCCTCTGCTTCTGACATGTTTCGGTTGTTGCCGCCGCGTTTCTTGTCAACATATTTTGAAAGGCCTACCTGCTTAAATTCCGCGCACAGCTGACTTATGCGCTTACGGTGGTAGTCTAGTTTTTCCGCTATGTCTATATCCTTTTTCCCTTCGTACCGCAAAATTATCACTTGTAGCCGCTTATCAATTCTTTTATCGCGATTCCTTTTTGACATCGCTTTGACCGTTTCATATTCCGCCTTTGTTATGATATGTTTTTTCACTTTCATCACCCAGTATTATTATACCACTTTTGTACTTGCTTGTCTATCGTTTTAATCGGAATGAGTATAAACGTCGTTAAAGCCATATATTAAGGCCGTACAATACCAGAAGATGAAGCGGATAAAAGGTGTAGAAAAAATATTTAAGCTTAACGCCGCGCCGGCCGCCGTAGGCGTATATGAGCGGCAGCGACAGCAGCATCCCGAGATGCATAAGGTTCATTGAGGTATATATATCAAAGCCAAACCTCAAAAAATCCGGGATCTGCATAGCCATGAGAACAAAACAGCCCGCGCCGACCGCCGCCGCGTTACCCCATTTTTTATCCCTGAGCCGGTGAAACAAAAATACCATATAAACGCCGACAAAGCCCCAGTCACAAAAACTCGCCATAACCGCCAGCAGAAAAATCAGCAGGTGAGCCGCAAAGTTTTCCTTTATATTTTCCCGGATGTAAATCGCAAGCAGACCGGCCGCAAGTGTAAAAAGCACGTTAAACGGCGAGCCAAACACAAGATAAAACGGCAGGGAAGAAGCTGCGGCGAAAATCAGCAGGCGCAGCATATATCCGCCTAGATTCCGGGTATGGCGGTAGCCCTCGGCGGCCAAAAACGCCATGACCGGAAAGGTGACACGCCCAATGATATGCATCGTCAGCGGCAGTATGCCCGCATGGGGGACAAATACCCACGCGGCGTGATCTATAGTCATCGCTGCAATCGCTATAAGCTTTAGGACGCCGGCGCTAAGCCCCTTATTCATCTAATCCTCCCGCCGCGCGTGGAATTTTTCTAATTTTAACTATATTAGTGTATCATACCGGGGAGCTTTTTTAAATAGCTTTGCAATAACTTTAAATAAATCACTTGACATACAAGTTACTATGTGATACTATATACATGTAATCAGTGATACTGAATATCAATTATACTGACTAGCGAGGGAGGCGTTTATTATGGAAAATTTGACCGAGATGCTTAAAGGAGTGCTGGAGGGCGGTGTCCTCGAAATTCTTTCCAGAGGAGAAAGCTACGGCTATGAGATTACGCGTATCCTAAATAATATGGGGTTTTCAGAGGTCGTAGAGGGTACGGTGTATACTATTCTTCTGCGGCTTGAAAAAAACAAGCTGGTTGAGGTGACAAAAAAGCCCTCTGAAATGGGGCCGCCGCGTAAGTTTTTCACGCTCAATGACGCGGGGCGCGAAGAACTTGATCGATTTTGGGTAAGATGGGAATTTGTCGTGTCAAAAATAAATATGCTGAGGGAGAGAGAATATAATGTCTGATTTTTTTAACGATTATTTTAATATTAAGAAAATAATGGGGAGCAATCGCGAATATAAGAGGCAGATGAAAAGGGTGAAAGCCATGCCGGAGGATTATCAGTATGTGTTTAAGAAAATTCAGAATCATATGTGGATGTTCGCGGCGGGCGCCGGTTATGACATGATGAAAATCCACTATGATCTTATAGATCTTTTTGAAGCCGGCGCGGCGGACGGAAAGCAGGTTTTGGAAATTACCGGCGACGACGTGGCCGCGTTCTGTGAAGAGCTTCTGCGCGGCGCCAGGACATACACTGAAAACTGGCGCGAAGCTTTAAACCGCGATATTCAAAAAAAAGTCGGAAAACCGAAAAGCTCCGGGTAACAAAAAAACGCCGCAAGCTATATGCAGCTTGCGGCGGCTTGGAGCTACTGGTCAGAATCGAACTGACAACCTGATCATTACGAATGATCTGCTCTACCATTGAGCCACAGTAGCGCGTTGTGATCCGCCAGATTATATCATTTTGAAACGAGTATTTCAATAGCGGATTAATACTAATTTTCACCGACTTATTTTCGCAGGTAAATAAAGCTTCATGCGCCATGCGGTGCATCACTAAAACACACAAAAAAATCGCTGTGTGAAGTTTTTTACATATCTTACAAATTCGGATTTAACCGTAAGCGCGATGTGTTTAATTCTGTTTTTGCATAGCGAAAATACAAATGCGCGTTTTGCCTCTATTATCATAAGATGGGATATCATGCGTTGGTTTTGACATAATATAAAAACAGTGTCTAATAATTACATACATTACGTAGTGATAAATGTTCACAATAACAACAAATGGTTGTTTTTTCTTATTATAATTTACATGTAAAATTATTTATATCTAATTTAGAAACGGATGATTTGACTTGCTTGCAAAAAAGTTAAAGCTGTTCAGAGAAAAATGTGATTTGACACAAAAGCAGATGGCGCAGGCTTTGAATTTAGAAAGATCCACCTACACATACTATGAAACCGGAAAGTCACAGCCTAACATAGACACACTGAAAAGCATCGCGCAAATATTTAACATATCGGTAGATGAGCTTTTGGAATATAATCCGCAGCCACAAATATTCGCGACTCCAAGACCGTCTTATAATGGGGGACGACATCGATTAGCCAGCATTTCTATGCTGCAGGATGATGAGCAGAATCTGATACTGCGTTTCAGGCAGATGGACGAAGAGCAAAAAGCCCATGTGCTTGAAATAATTTTTAATGAACTTACGGGTGGCGCGGAGCAGTGATTATGCTAGGCAAAGTGTCTGTTTACACATTATACGCAAAAAAGCGTGGTGTTTAATTCTTTGACGTATTTTTAGCTTATTTGAAAGTACATCTTGAAAAAAGAGATTATTGACGAATTTTATATTATAATTATTGTGACCACCGCTTTTTCAGCGGTGGTTTTGATGTACTGTGACCGATTTACGAAAATCATTTTACATTTGTTCTTGTAGAACTCATGGGTTGCTTATTTTAGCAAGATAGAGTAACTTAAAAATTAGGCGGTATCGTCAAAAGATTCATACAATAACGATACCGCCTAACTGTATACCTAACGCAGTAAATATGATAATACCGGCAGGCTGACGCGCGAAATATTGATTATCCGGCGGTTTTGCTGGCAAACTGGCTGTTGTAAAGAGAAGTGTAAAATCCGTTTTGCGCAAGCAGTTCGACGTGCGTGCCTTGCTCTATGATATTCCCGTCCTTCATTACGAGAATCAGATCCGAATCCTTGATTGTGGAAAGCCGGTGAGCTATGACAAAGCTTGTGCGGCCTTTCATCAGGCGGTTCATCGCCCGTTGGATTAAAAGCTCGGTGCGGGTGTCGACGCTGCTGGTCGCTTCGTCGAGAATCAGCATCGGGGGATCGGCCAGCATCGCCCTTGCAATGGTCAGCAGCTGCTTTTGTCCCTGTGAAATATTGCTGGCCTCTTCGTTGAGCACCATGTCGTAGCTGTCCGGCAGTGCTTTGATAAAACGATCGGCATGAGCCGCCCTTGCCGCCGACTTTATTTCCTCCTCGCCGCAGCCCAGCTTGCCGTAGCCGATATTGTC
>DOZQ01000218.1:23576-28101 GCA_003517915.1 Oscillospiraceae bacterium
CGTTTCATCTCGCGGATATCCACCCCGTCAATTTTAATACTGCCCGAATCCACGTCATAAAACCGCATGAGCAGGTTGACTATGGTGGTTTTGCCCGCGCCGGTGGGGCCGACGATGGCGACCTTTTGACCCGGCTCAATTTTGCAGGTGAAATCCCCTATAATCGTTTTGTCCTTATTATAGCCGAAGCTGACATGGTCGAATTCCACATGCCCCTTGGGATTTTTCAAAACGGCCGGATTTACACTTTCGGGAATCTCTTCATCCTCTTCTAAAAATTCAAATACCCGCTCGGCCGCCGCGGCGGTGGACTGCAGCACCGAGGAAATGTTAGCGATTTGCGCTATGGGCTGGTTGAACTGCCTCACATACTGCATAAAGGCCTGAACGTCTCCGGGGCGCACATGCCCCTTAATGACGAGATATCCGCCCAAAACACATACGCCGACATAGCCCAGATTGCCGATGAATATCATGATAGGCATCATAAGGCCGGAAAAAAACTGAGACTTCCATCCGCTTTTGTAAAGCTCGTCGTTTATCTTTTTGAATTTCTCGACCGAGCGCTTTTCGCCGTTGAAAAGCTTCATAACGGTATGACCCGCATACATTTCCTCGACATGGCCGCCGATTTCACCGATTGATTGTTGCTGGGAGGCAAAGAATTTCTGCGACCTCTTTATCACAAGACCTATGAGAATCAGCGCTATCGGCAGGGTTACCAGGGTTACCAGCGTCATCTGCCAGCTTATGGTCAGCATCATGACAAAAATACCGACGATGGTCGATATGGAGGTCAGCATCTGGGTCAGGCTTTGCCCGAGGGACTGGTTTATGGTATCCACGTCATTCGTCACCCGTGAGAGAATATCGCCGTGGGTTCTCGAGTCAAAATAGCGCAGCGGGATACGGCCGATTTTTTTGCTTATATCTTCCCTGAACCGGTAGGTGATCTTCTGCGTTACGCCCGACATTATAAAGCTCTGGATATAGCTGAACAGGGCGCTTACTATATATATTGTCAAAAGCGTAAGCGCTATGTTTTCAATTATATCAAACCGGATTTTTGGTTTTTCATCGAAGCTCATCTTTAAAAGCGAGTCTCGGTAGGCCTCGGGAATATTCTCTTCAAATCCAGCCCGTGCGTCCTCGGGCAGCTGCGCCAAAATATCCTCCCCGGTTGTACCGGGGGGGAGGACGGTACCTGCGGGCAGGTTTTCGGTGACATTTTCGTAAAACTGCATTCGCACATAATCTTCGCTTATCTGATTGGTGATTTGTCCCAAGACCTTGGGACCCGCCACCGCCAGCACCGTGCTGCCTATAGCGAAAATCACTACGACAATAATCGCTATTGTATAGGGCTTTAGATATTTTGCGGTTTTGAGAATAGCGCCTTTAAAGTCCCTGGCCTTTTCAGCGGGCATACCGGGACCTCCGCCCATCGGCCCGCCCGGCCTTGCGTTCCTGCGGCCGCCGGAAAAAGGTTTTTTACTCATACAAGCTCCTCCTCTGACAACTGCGACGAGGCGATTTCATAATAAACGCCGCAGGATTTAAGCAGCTCGTGATGCCGGCCTATGCCGACGATTTTTCCGCTGTCCAGCACAATGATTTTATCCGCGTTTAAAATTGTGCTTATGCGCTGCGCCACAATAATCACCGTGGCGGTTATCTCTTTAGCCAGAGTTTCCCGCAGTCTTGCGTCGGTTTTGAAATCCAGCGCGGAAAAGCTGTCGTCAAAGATATAAATCTCGGGATTTTTTAAAATTGCCCGAGCAATAGAAAGACGCTGCTTTTGCCCTCCCGAAACGTTGGTTCCGCCCTGTGCTATGGGAGTGTTGAATTTTTCATCCAGATTGTCAATGAAATCATAGGCCTGCGCGATTTTAGCGGCTCTTATCATTTGCTCGTCGGTCGCGTGCTCATAGCCGTATTTTATGTTGCTTGCGACCGTGCCGGAAAACAACACGCCCATTTGCGGCACATAGCCAATAAGGTCATGCAGTATAGATTGAGACGTTTCCCTCACGTCTACGCCGTCGACAAGCACCTGGCCGGAGCTTGCGTCATACAGCCGTGGAATAAGATTGACGAGAGTGGATTTTCCGCTGCCGGTGCTGCCGATAATTGCGGTGGTTTCGCCCGGGTTAGCGGTGAAGCTGATATCCGACAAAACCGGCAAATCCGCGCCGCCGTATTTAAATGTGACGTTTTTAAACTCCACCAGCCCCTTTTTCGGGAATTCCGTGACAGGGGAATCGGGGTCTAGCAGTATGGCAGGCGCTTCGAGCACATCCGCGATGCGGCCTGCGGAAACGGCCGCTCGGGGAATAAAAATAAAGATGAACGAAACTATCAAAAACGACATGATCACCTGAATGGTGTACTGCATGAAGGCCATCATGTCACCGATCATAATACCGCCGGTGTCCACCAGCTGCGAACCCACCCAGATAATACCCAGACAGGTGATGTTCATAATCAGCATCATGGCGGGGAACAAAAGCGACATCATGCGATTGATAAATAGATTTATCTTAGTTAGGTCTTTATTCACGCCGTCAAAGCGTTTTTCTTCGTGCGCCTCGGTGTTAAAGGCGCGTATTACCCTAAGGCCGGTCAAGTTTTCTCTTGTAACGAGATTTAGCCTGTCAACCAGCTTTTGCAAAGACTTGAATTTAGGCATGACAAAGACAAAAAGAAATACCATAAGCGCGGAGATTGCGCCGACCGATATAATGGTTATCCAGCTCATGCCGGAGCTTTTGCCGAGCGCCTTTAAAATCGCGCCGACTCCCATAATGGGAGCCGAAAGCACCATGCGCAGCAGCATGACAAGAACCATTTGTATCTGCTGTATGTCGTTGGTTGAGCGGGTGATGAGCGAAGCGGTGGAAAACCGATCATATTCGGCCAGCGAAAAGCCTTCGACCTTTGAAAATATGGCGAGACGAAGATCCCGGGCGAAGCCCGCAGCAATCTGTGACGCCAGATAAGAAACGCAAATGGTACATGCCATGCTGAGCAGGGCGACGCCAAGCATCATAAGCCCGGTTTCAAAAATTAGATCGAGGTTTTGCCCGGTGATGCCCTCGTTGACGATTTTGGACATATAATCAGGCAGCTGCAGGTCGGCCATGGCCGAGACGAAAACCAGGCCAAATACGACCAGCATCTGCCACACATACCGTTTCATATATTTGCCGAGACGTGCCATATAGATATCCCCTCCTTCTTTTTCTGTTTATCAAGTTGCTCTAATCGCTCAAATCATGAACCCGATAACAAAGGGTCATAAGACTGTCGCTCAAATGCACGTTTTCAACGACGATATCGGGAAAAACAGGCCGGAGGTCATAGTGGCTGAAATTCCAAAAGCCTTTGATCCCAAGCCCGATAAGCTGCTCAGAAAGCGTTCTGGCGGAGTCCCTAGGGATGCTGAGTATCGCGATTTCAGGGGAATTTTCCCGGCAGAACTCATCCAGCCCGTAAATGTGGCGCACAGGAAGCCCTTTTACAAGTTGCCCGGCCATGGATTCTCTGTTATCAAATATGCCAATGAGATGAAATCCTCTGGATTCAAAATCCATATGGGACGCAAGCGCGCGGCCTAAATTTCCGGCGCCGACAATAATGGCTTTAAGCGGCCGGGTGAGCCCTAAAATGTTGCCTATTTCACTGTGCAGTTGTTCGACATTGTAGCCGTAGCCCTGCTGGCCGAAGCCGCCGAAGCAGTTTAGATCCTGTCGTATCTGGCTGGCGGTCAGGCCCATTCGCTCCGAAAGCTCTTTTGATGAAATGCGGACAATGCCTTTTACGTGAAGATCTCCTAAAAAACGGTAATAACGGGGCAGCCTCTTTATAACCGAGATTGAAATATTATCCCGCTTGTTCATTGTGAATCAGATCCATTCATCCGGAACGCCGGGATGCGCCCGGAGGTTTCCGCGCACATCCCGACCCGGGATAAAATTATTTTATTTCGGCGATGGTACTCATTACATAGTCCCCGAATTCGGAGCAAGAGGCGCCGTCCGCGCGGCCGGTGACCTTGAGCTTCTTTTCGGTGAACATGCAAATATCAAGCGCCCTTTCGAGCAGCTGAGCCTTATCGGTACGGCCTATGTGGCGCAGTAGCATTACCGATGCGCGCAGCATTGAGCAGGGGTCGGCATAACTGGCGCGCCCCTCGGCCACCATGCGGGGAGCCGAGCCGTGGATAGCTTCAAACATCGCGTAGCGCTTACCGATATTCGCGCTGCCGGCGGTGCCGACCCCGCCCTGAAATTCGGCGGCCTCGTCGGTCAATATATCGCCGTATAAATTCGGGAGTATAAACACCTTGAAATCCCTGCGGCGCTTTTCGTCTATCAGCTTGGCGGTGGTAATATCGATATACCAGTCGTCGGTGTTGATCTCGGGGTATTCCGCGCCGATTTTCTGGCAAAGCTTTAGAAACTTGCCGTCGGTGGTCTTTACTACATTCGCCTTGGTGATTATTGAAACCTTGTCTATATTATTG
>DOZQ01000267.1:0-160 GCA_003517915.1 Oscillospiraceae bacterium
GCCCCGGTAAGCGCGTCGCTGTCGACTCCCAACGCCCCGCCGCTCACTACCACCGCCCCCGCCTTCGCAAGCTGAACCGAAAGCACCTGCGCGGCCTTTCTGCCGTACGGCGTCGCCGTGCGAGTACCCACCACAGCTACCAGCACCTCGTCGTCTATAT
>DOZQ01000267.1:241-400 GCA_003517915.1 Oscillospiraceae bacterium
ACCCTGACGGCGTCCTCAAGCTCGGCCGCTTTAATTTTTTCTATGTCTATACGGCTGAAAATGCCGCTAGCGAAAAGCTTTTCCGCAGACGCCGCGCAAAAATTTTCCATGCTGCCAAAATACTCATTTGCCATGACGCATTTGCGGCTGCCCGCGCCC
>DOZQ01000267.1:463-5151 GCA_003517915.1 Oscillospiraceae bacterium
GGAACAACCCCTGTGTCGTTCCGCCATACAAATTCCGCCGCACGGGAAATGATTGCACGGTTTTCTTATAGCCCGCGCATCATTTCCCAAAGCAAAATCGACGCGGCGGCGGCGGCGTTGAGCGATTCGGCACGCCCCTTCATGGGCACGGTAACCCGTTTGGAGCAGACCGCTGTCATAGCCTCGGTAAGGCCACTGCCTTCGTTGCCCAAAACCATGATACCCCCGCCCGAAAAATCTATCCCGGTCACCGGCTCCGCCGGAGGATGCGCGACCGCCGCATAAGACGCAATCCCCATTGCCGCGGCCTGTTTGATAAACGCGACAATATCCATATCGGTAAAAACATTTTCACGTAGCAAAGCTCCCATGCCCGCCCGCAGCGCCTTGGGATTATAACGGTCACAACAATTCGCCCCCGCGAATAATCCGTCGAGTCCCAGCGCTTCCCCGGTGCGCGCCATGGCTCCGAAATTCCCCGGATCCTGAATATTCTCAAGCGCCAAATACCGGCCGCCTTTTTTCAGTACGTTTATAGGATCTGTCCGCTCAAATGCCGGGCATACGCAGCTTATTCCCTGCGGGGAATTCGTGTCGGACAGCTTGCGGTACAGCCCGGGCGGCAGCTCAAAGCATTTGTCCGGAGCAGTTTTCTCCAAAAGCGTGCTCAAAGGATATTTTTCCATGGCTTCTTTTGTAAAAAAAACCGCTTCGGGTATAATTCCGTTCGAAACCGCGTCTAGGCATAGCCGAGCCCCCTCGAGCACGAAGCGCCCTGTTTTTTTTCTGAAGGATGAGTCCGCCGCCAGCTTCACCGCATCTTTAATGCGCTCGTTCCCAGCGCCGGTCAGCCTTACATATTCCCGCATAAGTTATACGTCTCCCGTAGATTTATATAGTATTTAAGGTGCGGGAAACTCAGTAAAAGTCCCGCACCTTTTTAAATCTTTATTCTTATTTACTTGCCCAGCGCCGCTTTCGACTGTCCTACTATTGCCGAAAATGCCTGTGCGTCGCTTATCGCGATTTCCGAAAGCATTTTGCGGTTCATATCAATATTCGCGACCTTGAGACCGTGCATAAAAGTGGAATAATTCATTCCGTTCATCTTAGCCGCCGCCGAGATACGTGTGATCCACAGACGGCGGAAATCACGCTTTTTGAGTCTGCGTCCTATATAGGCATATTGGCCGGATTTCATTGCGGCCGATTTGGCCGATTTGAAAAGTCTGCTTTTCGCCCCAAAATATCCTTTTGTAAGCTTTAATGTCTTTTTTCTTCTTTTGCGCGTCATCATCGCGCCTTTTACACGAGCCATATAAAACTATACCTCCATCAATCAAATAGTCAAAACTGCACGCGGAATTTATTTGTATGGAATAAGGCGCTTGGTTTGCGCTACATTCGTTTTGTCCATCATAACGGTTTTGCGCAGGTTCCTCTTGCGCTTGGTGCTTTTCTTTGTAAGGATATGTGACTTAAATGCGTGGGCGCGTTTTACCTTGCCGGTCTTGGTCAGATTGAAACGTTTTTTCGCTCCGCTGTGCGTTTTAATCTTAATTTTGGGCATTCCTGGTTTCCTCCTTAATAATGAAACTATTTTGTAGGCTTGGGCGCAAGGAACATCAGCATATTTCGTCCTTCCATCTTGGCGGGCTTCTCCACGTTTGAAAACTCGGCGCAGACCTCGGCAAAGCGCTTCATTATATCGTACCCTATCTGAGGGTGCCCGAGCTCACGGCCGCGGAATCTGATAGAGACCTTGACTTTATCGGCGTTCTTTAAAAACCTTATAGCGTGACCCGCCTTGGTTTCAAAATCATGCGTGTCAATACCGAGCGAAAGACGAATTTCTTTCACATCCATTATGTGCTGGCTTTTTCTGGCTTCTTTTTCGCGTTTTGACTGCTCAAAACGGAATTTGCCGTAATCCATTATTTTGCAAACCGGCGGCGTGGCCTGCGGCGCGATTTTAACCAGATCCATATCGCGTTCAGCCGCCATGTTCAGCGCGTCCCGCGTAGCCATTATGCCAAGCTGCGAGCCATCGGTATCAACCACACGAATATCCCTTTCCCTGATTGCCTCATTGATGGCATGTTCCTTGTTGCTTATTGTTAAGCACCCCCAAAGCTTAGTCAGACGCCGGCGCCGAAGCGCGGCATATTGTCCGCAAAAATAGAAACACGGACAGAACGAGTCTATCCGCGCAATAAAATCACAATAAAGCATTCACATTAATGTAATGATATTGACCTTGCAAAGCTATGCCCGCAAGGTGAGAACAGACAAAACTCTTCTACTTCGTTTTCTAATATATTATATATCCCGCTTTTAGCAATGTCAATATTTTTTTATGATATAATTTTTTTATATTTATATCCCTTTTATGCCGACCTTCTCCCACTCGTCACCGAGCACCGCCTTTACATCCGGCAAAAACCCGCGCTTATGCTCGGTAAAATCGGGATAAATCAAGTTGCCGGGATAGCGGTTGCCCTCTATAAGCTGAGGGCCTTTTTCGGTAATCGCCACATCCCAGCCGATATATCGTATCTGCGGCACTACGCCATAGGCGCGCACCGCCATTTCCTTTGCCTCATTAAAAAACGGGATCTTTGTCCCCTTGATTTTTGTGCCGGTGTAGGGGTGCAGCTCATGGATTATATTGTCTCCGTCAACGGCGTCGGTGCAGATAACTCCGGTGTCAATGTCGATCTGCGCACTCATGCCGCCAGTATCAAAATTGTCGATGCAAGCACCCCTGTTCCCCATTCTTATCACCGAATAGAGGATATGCTTTACGCCGTCTTTTTCTATCATGCAAAACCGGATTGTATTGACCGCCTCGGGATAAAGCGCGCTTATAACCGGATGCTGTTCGATATTCTGCTCAATGAGCTGATAGTCGCCGTTTTTTATAGTTTCGTACAGCTCCTTCATCCTGCCCTCATATTCTTTTACACGGAATTTTGACACGCCTGCCCCGCAGCTGTCCCGGTCGACCTTGGCTATAATCACCGGATTTTTTGCGCAAAACGCCTCGAACGATTCAAATGTCATGCCGTCGGCCGGCATCCAGTCGCGGTCAACATATTCAGCAAAGGTTCTGTTAAACTGGATTTTGGAATCGAAGTATTTATTGTACGCCGGGTCGTTCAAATAGCGCACAAGCTTATTGTTATTTCCCCGGGAATAATAGGTTTTTCGAAGTCGGCGGGGCAGCTCATAAAATTTAAACACAAAATATTCAATATAGCCGGTCTGGTATTTAAGCCCGCACCAGATAATATCCGCCAAAATAAACGGCCACGGCTTTCGTGATAATTTCCCCGCCTTTTTCGCGTAACGGATCATTTCCTTCTTGTCCATATTGACAATGTTTTTCACAAGTGAATATCCCGCCATTTTTCCCATCCTTATTTTTAATATACGTTAATATACGTTTACCCGAGCGCCACTCGGGTTGATTCTAAAATTATGTCGCAGCCCCGCTTTAGCTGCTCGCGCGGGGTCGTCAGCGGCGGCAGCAACTTTAATACCTCGTCTCCGCGTCCGGCCGTTTCAATAAGCAGCCCTCTTTCAAAGCAAATCCCCGCTATTTTTCCGGCGAGGGAGGATTGCTCCGAAATCCCGGAATAGTCAATGCCGATTATCAGCCCGACCCCGCCTGCAGTTATCCGACCGTCTATCTCCGACAAGTTTTCGCGCAGATATGAAAGCAGGAATTCGGACGACTGCCTGACCGTTTCCGGCAGATTATTTTCTTCGGCGAATTCAATCGCGGCTTTAGCACCCACAAACGCCGGCTGATAACCCCTAAAGGTTCCCGAATGCTCTCCCGGGTTCCACACGTCGCATTCCGGCTTCATGAGCATAAGCGACATCGGGAAGCCGCAGCCGCTTATAGACTTGGACAAAATAACCATATCCGGCTGTATTCCCGCCCGCTCAAACGAGAAAAAGCCGCCTGTTCTGAAACAGCCCACCTGCACGTCGTCGCAGATCATCAGAATATCCCGCTCGTCGCATATCCGGCGTATTTCCTTCAAGAATTCGATCGGCGCGACATTTACGCCGCCCTCCGCCTGAACCGTCTCAAGTATTATGGCGGCAGGCTTCGCCACGCCCGAATGGTCATCGTCCAGCACCGCGCGTATATATCCAGGCACATCAATGCCGTCATAGGGCTTGCCGGGGTAAGGGAAAAATGTTACGCCGCTGAGACACCGGCCCGCGCCGTTTCGGAAATCCTGCCCGCCGGTGGCCGAAAGGCTACCCATCGTAACGCCGTGAAAGCCGCCCATAAACGAAAAAATGCCCTCGCGTCCCTTCGCCTTGCGGGCCAGCTTAAGCGCCGCCTCCACCCCGTTGGTTCCGGTCGGGCCGCAAAACTGCACCCGGTAGCTAAGCCCGCGCGGCTTTAAAATCTTTTCGGTAAATGTCGTCAGGAATTCCCGCTTGGCCGCCGTATGCATATCCAGCGAATGTATGACTCCGCCGGAATTTAAATATTCTATGACCCGCCCCATGATATATGGGTTGTTGTGCCCGTAATTGAGCGCGCCTGCTCCCGCGAAAAAATCGAGATAGGTTTTGCCCGACTGCGTGGTCTGTTCACATCCGGACGCGGCTACAAAGGTCTCGGTAAAACGCCTGCAATATGACCTGACATTCGATTCACGCTG
>DOZQ01000115.1:0-5328 GCA_003517915.1 Oscillospiraceae bacterium
CAAAACCGCCTCGGTTTTGAAGTAGTTCAAGTATAAAGTCAAAATGTTCCCTCTCACGAACTTGTCATATCGTTACCGTCAATGTCAAAGTAGATAATTTCATCGGATTTGTTCCATTCCCCGTCAGCATCACTTACCGGCCACACCCGAATACGGGTATACCATCCGGAGCCTTCGCTCTTGCTGGCAAAATAATAATATCCCTCGTGAATCAGAATGCGGTCTGTTTTTCCCCCTGGCATGGTGAATGTGCTGTCATTCAAATGCAGGGCGTCGGCGATTTTCTTGCCGAGCTCCGGCGTCATACCCTTTACGCTGGAAGCATACACCGCTGACGCCATAGTGTAGACGTTAGCCATGCCGCCATAAAATTCCGAATCGTCTATTTCAACATGAACCGCTTCTACATCTCCGCCTTCGGCATGGAAAATTTGCACATTCCCCTCGATAATCCATGTACTGTATGTAATCTCCAGCATTGCTTTTCCTGCGGCGGTGTTAGGCTCATCCGGCGAAAAATCTTCGGGAACTGCCAGATGAGTCTTGCCTTGGTCATATATCAGACCATTTTCTTCATAATATTCGTATACCGGGCCCAGCATTGCTTCCATTCCCTCAAAAATAGTTTTCGCATCGTTCATTGGAGCGAGATTGACAGGCGTTTCGCTCGGCACCGATGATACGTCCTGAGAATTTGTACTTTGGGCAGGAGACGTCGTACTGTCGGTGAGGGATACCGTACCGCTCCCGTTATCGCCGCCCGCGCCTCCGCAGGCGGCCAGAGTGAGCATTATAAATAATATCATAAGTAATGCTATACTTTTTCTCATGAGAAAGACTCCTTTGGTATTATAAATTTTAAAATCGGAGGCGGGGAATAGTTCATTAAGGGGTGATGCTTAAAGTTATCCTATAATATCTTTAAGCCGCCCTGCCGCAAGTTTACCGGCTTCAGTGAGTTTTTCCTCTATCCATGCGTCGTCCGTATTGCCGGATTCACCGCCATACACAGTTAACTGAAGTTCAACGTTATAGGCACCGTATGCGAAGGTTATGCGCTTTCCGTCCGAGCTATCCGCCATAAGCGCCCATTCGCCGATGCCTTCCGCAGGAATCGCGCCTTCTTCAGAAAGCTTTCCCTTTTCATTTTGGTTGTAGCCGGTTATACCTCCTGATTCGATAAGCTTTTTGTCAAAACTCTTTGTTTCATCAAGAATTGCATCCTGCATTATGATGATTCCTAACTGAAGATCCGTGACGCCGTCCCAACTGCTATACCTGCAAAGGAGGGCTGACTGTAACCCCGCTTCTACATCTCGTTCGGCTGATTCAAAATCCTTCCCGAAGATTTTAGTTGCGTCCTCAGCCTCTAGCAATTCCGACGGGTTGATAACCCTGTCGGCGCTCTTTCCGGAAATAATTTCATCCTTCCCGCTCTCGTTTGACTCCGCGTTGCTTACCTGAGAGGCAGCACCGTTTGTATTGTTCGGCGTATTCCTTCCGACGACGTCGCCCACGCCTCCGCAGGCGGCCAGTGTAAGAATTATCACTAGAGCAAGAAGTAGGGATATACATTTTTTCATCATTCGTTCGAGCTCCTTTCGAGATGTTCCAAATTGCAAAATGTTGATTACAATGCCACACACCATTTGCATTTTCCATTCACAAGGAAACGCAAACGTTGCGGGTGATTTCTATCTAAAAAAATTCATATTTGAGTGATAATTATATTTATTCAGATGGTTTATATATTTCCAGTCTGCCATTATAATTCGATTTTACATATACTCTATAATTTGTATCACGGTTACCGCCCTGCCATCTTAATACTTGTTCACCATTTATTTCTTCTGTCTCAGAAAAATTTTCCGCGAATCCGTTCTCTATTAAAACATCAACATAGTCTTTCATGGTTTCATATGTCGCGTCTGAAAAGCTGATGGCAAACATTCCCTCGTAAATGTCATCCTCTTTAGCTGTCTCAACGGTAAATGGCGGTTTTGGAACTTGCTGAGTCCATTCATTGTCAGGCCATTCGACACTAGCGGCGGCATCATCTTGCGTACTGCTTGGCATAACGCCGTCGCTCTGTGAAGCAGAGGACGTGGTGCTTCCGCCGCCGCAGGCGGCCAGTGTGAGAATTATCGCAAGCGCTATAAGCAAAGAGATGCATTTTTTCATGATTCGTTCTTTCCTTTCCATAACATCCATCTATAAATCCTCCTTTACGAAATCTATCGATTAAGAGTAGCAAAAATTCCCTCGTTTGCACAATGCAGAAAACCACCCAATTTCGGAAAAACGCAAAAAAGGGTAGGGATGTTTTCATCCCTACCCTTTAAAAAGCCTTAAATATCAGCCTTTTCGCCCGGCAAACCTCGCAATCAGAATCGCCCGTGATTCAGCCTCGCATTTTGACATCATGGAACTTATGTATTTCTGCACCGTATTTTCGGTGACAACGATTTTTGCCGCTATTTGGGAAGTGGTCTGCCCGTCCAGCAGCAATTTAAGCACCTCGGTTTCCCGTCCGGTGAAGCCGAAGTCACCTATCAATTCTTCTAATGAAACCGGCACAGGCGGGGTATTTACTACCTGTATGTGATCGGATTTTTGAATGAAAAGGCGCCCCCAAAGCATGGTGAGGAACAAAAGCATCGTGCCCGCTAAAGAGATGACGATCATGCCAAGTAGATTCAGTTTGATGAAAGTAAAGGCGAAAAGCAGCAGCGTATCCGGTATGGTGAAAAAAATCCGCCCAACACCCCACAGACCGGGGTGTTTGGTGTGCGGCGCAATGTCCAAAAATGAAACGGTAAAGAATAGGATCCCCGCGGCGCGGAACGCGTGATACACGCACATGGCGATTGCGAACGGGTAGTTTCCGTCCCACAGTATGATGCCGACGGAAAACAGCATCATCACACAAAAGGTGCCTAAGGCTAAATAACGCCGCTTTTTGATGTCTGCCAAAAACCCCCAAAGCAGCGTGCTCGCGCCATGGAGCAGCCGCGGCCAATCCTGTATGTTAAAATTGCCCTGGGCGGTATGCGTGATAAAAATATTCTCGGTCATGGCGGCCATCACCGCAATCAGCACAGTCGCTATGACAAAAACGGCTAGGGTTCTCTTTTGCCTGTTTGGATGTGATTCATTCGTCTGAATATCGCCGGTCAGGCGCGGAGCTTCGCACACATAAAGCGATATAAAAATCAGAAATACCGATACCGTAGCGAAGGTTACCGCCGCGTTTGCGATCAGTGATACGACGGGCCACATCAAAAGTTCTGTGCCAGCTACCGAAATACCAACAAGCCGGCCTGTATAACGACTGCCGTTCATTCTAAGTGCGGTCTTATGATAAACGGCGGCATAAAGGATTCCGAATAAAAACAAACACAACAAAGACGAAAAAACGTATGCTTCTTTCAAATACGCAAATGCGGTATTTGAAAACGCTCCCATACATATTACACCGGCAGCCATAAGTGTCCATTTTCGAACAATTTTTGTCTTTATGAGTTTGCCTATCAAAGCATAGGCAAAAAAACCCATAGTCCAGGCAAGTATGCAAAAAGTATAGATGAGATTTCCAGTTTCATCGTTAAAAACGGCGCTGCCCATGTTGTAGGAGGTGATAACACTGACGCTCATAATAAAAGTCGCAAGCCCAAGAAATACGCCTGTTACAAATAAATTTACAGAATGCGGATTTTTTATTTCACTCATGTTTTTCCGCCTTTCTCTGCTTTAGGCTCAATATATTTACCGCTTTTGATCCGAGCGTCGGGCGGCTTTTCAGCGTCGGCGGGGATTATCCAGCTATTGCCGACAAGTTGTGCGCCGGAGATGCGGCCTTCCTCACAGAGGGTTGAAACCCTGCGTCTGACAAGCCCCCATTTTTCCGCCGCTTCCGATGTGGATATATATTTGTTCACGCGACACTCCTTCATTCCTGCAAAGGATGTATATAGTATAATCCTTTGCAGGAAGATTGTCGAGCATATTTACAGGTTTTTGTTAAGTTATTTTTCAAAAACCGAGGCAACATTGCTGCTATATCCATTAGTGAATTGCGAGAAGATACGTACATTATAGCATTAGTATGTATATTTGTTGTTTCTGTTCGTCGGTCATAAAAATCCCGCCCTTGAAACTGCGCGAAAAATGCAGTAAAATAAATGTATACCAGTATATGGGCGGAACCGATTTGATTATGCTTATTTTGATAGTTTTTGCCGGGAGCGAAATTGAATGATGGTTTTGATTGACGCGGACGGTTGCCCGGTGGTAGATATCACCGTCAGGCTTGCCAAGAAGCATAAAGCAGAATGTATTATTCTCTGCGATACATCTCATCCGATATATGGAGATTTTTAAAAATCAAAACTTATTGCCGGGTCGAAAAATACAGCTTCAAAATATTGAGCGGCAAAAATCATTCTGGATTCAGAAGATTTAAAGAGGTGAAAGACATGGATGAAAAACAATTGCTCCGTGACCCCGGCATAGAGATTACAAACGAAATCATTGCGCAGGGTCTTGGCGCGGCCTATAACGCGTATGTAAACACAGGCATGACGGTTGCCGAAACGGCGATCAGGATGGACGTGCCGGAGAGCTATATTTCGGAACAGTTGAAAGGCGATGCAGTATGACCCGGCGGGAACTGATTGATCTATGTCTTGCGCTTCCTGACGCTTATGAGGATTACCCATTTGACGACGACGGCTGGTGTGTTGTCCGGCATCGCGTCAACAAAAAGGGATTCGCTCATATTTATGAGAGAAATGATAAGCTTTGTGTCAACCTCAAGTGCTATCCCATGGAAGCCGATTTTCTGCGCGAGATGTTTGAAGACATCACCGCTGCCTATCATATGAACAAGGTGCACTGGAACGGTGTTACCGTTGGCGGAGATGTTCCAATAGACGAATTGCGGAAGATGATTCAGGGCAGCTATGATTTGATAAAACCCAAAATTAGAAAAACAGCATTACAGGCGGAGAGTTAGCTGATGGAAATATACGTCAATCCAAACTGCAAAAAGATCAGGGGCAGCCACATTTTAGAGGTCAGCTGTGCCTACTGCAATTGTTTCATCGCAAAATATCAAAAGGTCGGCGAGAGCAATTTTGTGAAAATGTACAATGACAGAATCATTGAGGGTTCTATCGATTTTTCAAAATATCATGGGGCTATATTTTGCCCGAACTGCAGTGAGAGAATTGCTACTCGGTACATCACAAAAATGGATAAAAAAGAAGCATATAGGTTTGTGCCATCCGCTTTCCATAAAAAACGTATTATATACTAGAACCATTTCAA
>DOZQ01000115.1:5415-10593 GCA_003517915.1 Oscillospiraceae bacterium
TTTTCAAGTGGTTTGTCTATATCACAAAAAAATGAGAGGACGGTCAATCATGAAATTTAAGATGATTCATAACAATATCAACGTGTCAAATCTAAGTGAGAGTATGGAGTTTTATGACAAAGCGCTGGGGCTTAATGAAGTACGCCGGATAAGCGGTGAGAACTTTACAATTGTGTATCTGGGTGACGCTCAGGGCAGTCATCTTTTGGAACTCACTGAAATCGCTGATCATCCGCAAAAATATGATTTGGGAGAAAACGAATTCCACTTGGCATTTGAAACCGATGATTTTGACAGCGCGTTCGCCTATCACAAAAACATGGGATGCGTTTGCTATGAGAATCCACAGATGGGAATATATTTCATCTCAGACCCGGACGGTTACTGGCTTGAGATCCTGCCGAAGAAAAGATAAACTGGAATTGCTTAGGATGGGTATATCTTTGTCAAGGCAATATTGTGATTACCAGATTCGAGAGGTCTGGAAAACAGCCGGAAATTATTTATTGTACGAATATCTGCTTATTTATGAGTCTGGCGATTATAGCGAAGGCGGAGACGTGTTGTTCGTTAAGATATTTAACAAATAGCACAGAAAGGTAGGGAAGTGAAATGAACGAACACGAGAAGCTGTGTCTAAGAGACCCCGGAGAGATTCCCACAAGCGAATTGCTCCGGCAAACGCTGGGCGACAGTTATGCCGCCTATGAAGCATTCGGAGAAGCTTTGCCGGGCTTGGAGATTGAACAGGAATGGCAGTGGTATACTCCGCATAAAGCGTGGTTTGCCAAAGGGCAGCACTTTTGGACAACGATGCGGGGCACGCTGAAAGAAAAAAATCTATACTGGCTTCATGTATATGAAGGATATTTCAGCGTGGCGGTTTGGTTCAAGGAGAAAAACCGCATGGAAGTTTTGGATGCAGACATCAGCGAAAGCACAAAGCAATTGATTCGTGACTCTGAGACACTGGGNNACTGGGTAAACTACCGACTTTCCCAGTTGTATTTGATGTATTCACAATCGAATTGCTTGCGGATATTTACACCCTGTTAGACTGTAAGAAAAGATTAGAGAGGTAGATATAGCTTTACCGCAAAATACGTCGTTATGTCGTAATATGTATATTTTATGTTGATTTTTTTTATTTTTCAATGTATACTATACAAGTGCAGTGGATTAATTTGCTGCGCTTATTTTATTGTAAAGTATGAAAAACAAATTTTAACTAGTCTTAGAAATGATATAGAATTGATAATTACGGCATAATCTACAAGGAAGTTTTTTTCATGGGCTTTAACACCACTTTACCTATGAGGGAACCACAAAACAAAGAATTGGCGCAAGCGGGCATCGAATACCTTCGCCAAGGATTTTACGCACAGGCTTTTTTATTGCTTTCCGAATCGAGTGCGGAGAAAGAGCCTGCGGTAAAGTTTGCTCTTGGTTTGTGCTATCTTTGCGCCGATGAGGTGGATATGGCAATTTCCTGCTTTGAACAAGCGATTTTTTTAATAAAAGCTTTTTCTTCTTCATGGCCGAAATTGTCCGAAAACAGCGATGTTTACACAAGACTTGTTAAAAAACAGATTTGTGAACAATCATATCTGTTACCGATGAGCGAGGCGTATATAAAGCATTTCCCGCAATTTGCCAAAAACACAGTTTTAATGTCTTTGATCCATGCTTACTGCCAAAAAGGGATGTTTGATCAAGCGAGGGAACTTTCTGTCGGGCTTACAGGTCAAGTGTTTGAGGAGTTTAAGAAAAAAATGACGGACGGCCGCTGAAAACACGGAGGATTTCCCCATGAATTATTATGAACTTAAAAGTATTTATAACCAAAACAAACTCGATGAAGCACTGGCTGCCTATCCCCAGATGATAGAGGAATACAAAGACAATGAAGAAGAAATACGTAAACTGGCTTTTTTAGCGGCAGATTTTGCCCATACCGAGGCATTGGCACTGCTGTTTGAATCCGGCGTTTCTCCTTCGGTTACCGACAAATATGCTTTTACATTGCTTCATCATCTTGCCCGGGAGGAAGAGAGCCGCCGCTGTCTGAAACCGGTGGGTGCGGTTGCCGCTGCCCTGGAATTTCTTCTTGATCATAAAGTCAGTTATTTGCGCAAGGATGAAAATGAAAACATGATCTGTTACCATTATGCCGCGCGCAATGCTACGGCAGAGTTTATAGAAACATTGGCAAAACGCGGCGCAAAACTTAATATTGCGGATAAGGACGGCAATACCGGTATCCATATTGCCTGTGAGTATGCGGGTAATGCGCTGTGGGACGCCGAGCTTGCGAAAAGGAAGGCAGAAAGAACCAAAAAGAACCATGAGGAAAGGATGGCCAGCGCAAAAGAGAGAAATTTAAGCGATGAAGAAACGCGGGATTACATTCAAACCAGCCTTGATGACAAGCAGGATGCCCACAGTGAATATGAAAACCAGTTGGCGCTTGTTGAAAATTTTTTTCGTACAGTCAAAGCATTTGCCGAAGGCGGCGTGGATATTGATGAAAAGAACGCATACGGGCAGACAGCGCTTGATATCGCCGTAAAAAAAGGCGCGAAAAAAATCGCCGCGTTTCTCGCGGGGACACTTGCCGGCGAAGATGATGCGGCAATCGCCGCAGGCGGGATGACGCTGCATCAGGCCGTTGAAAGGGCCGATATTGAGGCGGTCAAAACTATTGCCGCCACTGGCGCGGATCTAAACGCCGTCAAAGATGCGCCTAAACATAATTTCGGCGGTTATACGCCGCTTGCAATCGCCTGTGCCTTTATAGACTATAAAACAGCAGAGACGCTGCTTGGCTGTGGGAGCGACCCATCATTCCGGGACGGCGACGGGAGAATGGCCGCGGCATACTTTTTTCTGGGCGAAACAAACGCTTTTTCTCATGCGGAAGAGGGGATCGTAAGAGAAAAAGACGCGGCAAAAACCATCCGCGCCCTTACTGGCGCGGGGTTTGACATCAACCAAACCGTTGACGACGATTCTGATACGCTGCTTATTCTCGCTTGTGCCGCACGCGGACGCTGGCCTAAAGAAGATGTGCTTGAAGAACTGCTGCGGCACAATCTTGATTTGAACCACGCCAATCGCTTTGGGATAACTGCCCTAATGTATGCCTGCACCCGCAATTTCGATGGAATGGAAAACCTCCAGATTGCTTTGTTGGAGGGTGGCGCGGATGTTTCACCCGCCGATCAAAACGGAGATACCGCTTTGCACTATGCTGTGCGGAACGACAATAAAACCGGGGCAAAGGTTCTTTGTGATATGTTGTTGGAATTTGGCGCAAACGCGGACAGCGTCAACAATGAGGGGAAAACCGCACTCGATATTGCGGTTGAACAGGACAATGAACCGTTAGTTAAGTTACTGCTCGGAAAAATATAAGAAAGAGGGGAAAGTATGAAAACATATAAACGCGCCTTGATTACAATGCTGATGGGGATTCTAGGTGCGCCGTTCGCGGGGCTCATCGCGGTAATGGTAGGCAGCTTTTTTATTGAGGACTTGATAATCCTTATCTCAATCGGCATTGGACTGTGCTGCATAATTCTATTTATCACCATTTTCAATGAGAACATCAAATTTACCCTTTCTGAAAATGGACAGCTTTGCTATTATAAACGCGGACATCTCAAATCCCAATTTGACATTCCCAATTGCTATGTTGGATATCGGCGCAAAACCACGGATGCAACCGACCATGATATCACCCTGCGTATTTTACCGGTGGGGAAAGAAGAGATAGACACAATTACTATTGATGCCAGTCCCTTAGGCAGAAACCGCTTTGAAAAGATGTTTGTGGAGCTTGAAAAAATCGCCGCAAATCAGGTAGAGATACTTACGGTAACACCAAAATAATGTCAAAGCAATTAAATTGGTGTTCTTCGTTTGTATATAAAAAATTATTTTAAAAAAGGGGTTAATGTATGGACATTATGGAAATTTTGGAGCAATATTGGTATGTGATTACTGCCTTTGCCGCAGTAATAGTTATTGCAATTATTTTTAACATTGTCAGAATTCGGCGCTCGAGAAAATCTAACGAAAACTTTCTTGTCAAACATCCCGATGCGGCCAAGGTATACCTGACATCCAAGGCGCTTGTTACTTCCGAGGCGGTAAACGTATACACTGTAAACGGCAGCGAGCCGGAACGTTTTTTTAAAGGAACAAAGGGCGGTATTTATTTGATACCCGGACAAAGTCTGGTAGAAATCAGCTATAGCTACACCCGTCCCGGTGTGATGTATAAAAACGTGACAAAAAGCACAGGTGTGGTTAAAAAAACCTTAGAAGTTCAGGCGAATACAGCCTATATTCTTGGTTTTGACCGCAAGGCGGAGGAGTTTACGTTTGAAATTTTTACCGAAGAGTAAAAACCTGCTCAGAACTGATTGCTTTCTAAGCTATAGCGGCAAGGAGCATATTTAATGAATAACATTTTTTTAACCGCCTGTAAAAACGGGCAAAAGGGTATTGTTGAGGCCTTTGTGAAAAAAGGCGGTATAGACTTTAATAAACGCGATCAGTTGGGCTGCACCCCGCTATTTTACGCATGCATGAAGGGGGCGCGTGATATTGTTAAAATCCTGTTGGATAAAGGTGCTGATCCGAGCATTGCAAACAACCAGAGCGTTGCTCCGCTTCACAGCGTTTCCAAAAGCGGCAATAAAGAAATAATGAAATTGCTGACCGACGCCGGGGCGGATGTAAACGCAACCGATAAATCCGGCAGGTCTCCGCTTATATACACTTTGCAGGAAAATCGCACCGAAGCTGCCGTTTTTCTCATCACTTTAGGCGCGGACACGGCGCTAAAAGATAACGATGGGCACACCGCGCTTGATTACGCCACGGCTCACGGCCTGCGGGATATTATCCCCCTATTGTCCGGCAAAGAAAAAAGCAGGGACAGCGTTGGAAATACTCCGCTGCATCAAGCGGCTCACAACGGCCAGAGTGAAACGGTAACGGCATTGCTCAAAGCGGGCGAAAGTGTGGATTCGGTCAATGATGCCGGCGAAACCCCGCTGATAGTCGCTTGCATGGGCGGAAACTTACAGATTGCCCGTCTTTTGCTGGATGCGGGAGCGGATGTCAATTTACGGCTTTTGAACGGCAATGCGCCGTTACACTACGCGGCGG
>DOZQ01000115.1:10635-10861 GCA_003517915.1 Oscillospiraceae bacterium
CCGCTGATTGTAGCCGCCATCAAGGGAAAAAACGATTTTACCGCATTGTTGATTGAGAAAAACGCGGATGTAAACGCGGTGGACAATTTAGAACACAGCGCCATGTACTACGCTTCAGAAGGCGGCTATACCGAGATTGCGGAACAGCTGATTATGGCCGGAGCGGAAAACTGATGGGTTTATATAGCCAAACCACTTGAAAACAAAGTTTTCAAGTCAGCAGGCT
>DOZQ01000115.1:10907-11983 GCA_003517915.1 Oscillospiraceae bacterium
TTTTATGCGCGGCTCCAAAACCCGTCTCGGTTTTGAAATGGTTCTAGTATAAAACACGGATTTAGATTTCAATATAATGGAACAAAAAAGGGGATATCAAATATGGATGTGCAGACACAGATGGCGCAATTACAAGCCGAGATGATGGAGATTCAAGCTGGCTATACAAACAATCCTACGCCGGAGAATATGGAAAAGATGCAGCGGGAAATGGCCGTCATTACACAAAAGATGAACGAGCTTTCGATGCAATATGCCGCGGCGGCCGTGACCGAAGCATATAGCGGTTCGCCGGAGGAGAGCATGGCGCAAGCGTATGCTATGGCCGGAGCGGAAGATCTGGATCTGTCTGGTCTATTTGCGGATAACATCGGTGATGATGACCGAGAAGAGATGGCGCAATTTATCTTAGATCATCCCGCACCGCCTGACAAAGCCAAGTATCTTCCCATAGGGGCGCTTTTGCTGTGCAGTAATGGTGAGCCGTTTGAGACTTTTGCCCTAATGGGAGAAGCGGATGACTGGCTTGATGCGCTTGCGTCCGGATGGGACTTTCAGAATGTGGAGGACGGACGGGAGATGCTTGCTTCTCTGCTGGAAGGACGGCACGAATCCGCCTATGGGGACGAATACAGAAAATTCAAAGCCAACGAAACCCACGAACTTGATGAGGACAGCGTAGAGGGATATGTTGAAACGCTGGAGGGTTTGGCGGAAGAACTGCCCGGCCTGCATCCATATGCACAAAGCTGTAGTAGCTTGCTTGCTTGGGATTTAGAGCGTATCGGGTATCTGGTTCGGATTTTTACTCACTTGGGGTGGTTTGATCAGGCGGAAGCTTTTGGCTGGATGGAAAAGACCGCCGCGAAAATAAAAACCTTTTTTGCGGATTGGAATGAATATTTTGCTTCTGTTTTGGTTGGGCGCGCGATTGCATTTCGGTTCGACGATGTGATGATTAGCGCGGCTTGTGACCTGATTGAAGAAAGCGAGGAATTTTTGAAGAAATATCCGATTTCAGCCTTGTAAAGGGTACGTGGAATCGAAAAATGAATCACTCAAACAATAAAAAACCG
>DOZQ01000115.1:12155-13349 GCA_003517915.1 Oscillospiraceae bacterium
GCGGTTTCAGAGCGTTTCGGGTCTACGGTTACGACCTCCATGTCATGGTATACCATTTTCCCGGAAGCGTCATAGACGGCGAGAATCAGGTTTGCGGACACAGCCTCGGTGCCCTTCGCGTTATAGTTGATCATGCTGACATGACTGCCTGATCTTCTGACCTCGAGCCCCATGGGCTCCTCTTCGTCCAGAGGGATGACCTCAATGTAGTTAAGCCGTATATTGCCGCCGACTTGGTTGGAGGTCGCAGCGCCGCTGCCTCCCAGAACAATGGTATTTTCGCCTGCCTTAAGCTTTCTCGGGGTATACTCAACTTCGGAGAAGAAGGATCTACCGCCGGTCTTGATGAAATTGACCGTGTTGTGATCAACGCCGTTTACATTAAGATTCAGCTTGGGCATATCACTCGTCGTCGAGTAATGGAATCTGAGGCGCGCGCGCTGGGCTTTCTCCATATTGAATGTAAACGTAACTGCCGAGCTGTCGTTTGCGGCTCCGCCGACATTGTTGAGTATCCAGCCGCCGTTGCCCGCCGCCGCGTCCTTGTTCTTTGTGACGCCGGAGCCCCAGCTCACGTTTAAATTCGCGTTTTCCGTCGGGCCGTATACGGTGCCGGTCGGTTTTTCATAGTCCACGTCATCAAGTCCCGGAACGCCGTCGAAGGTTCTGGTAAATCTTTTGATAGCGCCCTTGGTGCCGTCCTCAAACGTGATTGAATCGTCAAACTCTACCTTATCCATGCACACACTTCTGATCTGGTCGGTTCCGCCGGGAAGGTTGCCTGTATGATAAGCCCAATAATACTCGCCCTTGAACTCGACTATAGAGCCGTGCGAGGTCGTGTTGCCGTGGGGGTTAAAGAATACGCCCCTGTAGGTCCACGGACCAAGCGGGCCGTCGGACGTAGCATAATGGAATGCGTCGCCGCTTAAACCGTCCACAGGGCCAATCCCACCCGGATAAAGCAGGTAATATACGCCGTTTCGCCTGAAGGCGGAGGGGCCCTCGTGGTAGCTGGGCAGCCGGTGGAAAGCATCCGGGTCGCCCTGGCTGTTGGCCATGTTTTGGTTGTCGGTCGATACAAGCTCAAGCTCGCCGCCGACGACCGTCACCATGTCGGGTTTCAGCTCGCCCTGCCACAGGGTCTGCGAAGCGCCGTTGTACATATAAATCCTGTCGTCGTATACGCGCACG
>DOZQ01000115.1:13357-13480 GCA_003517915.1 Oscillospiraceae bacterium
ACCAGCCACTCCTTGCCGGGGTTGGCGTCCACCTCTTCGGGAGGAATAAGCTCGAAGTCCCTGTCGGGATATATGCTTCTGACCACGCTGGTCTCCCATGTGCTCATGTTGTTGTAAACTCTG
>DOZQ01000130.1:0-4218 GCA_003517915.1 Oscillospiraceae bacterium
CAATCAGGGTTACCGGCGACAGGTATATTCTAGCAAACGGCAGCGCAATTGATATCGACGCGTTTGTGGTACATAAAATAACGGATTTTATATCTGCCTAACATAGCGTCTCTTCTCGTGCTGCTTTTCTACTTGCCAGTTCCAGTACTTTCTATTTTACCGATAACACAAAATCCCAAATTGCTTTTAGCGATTTGGGATTTTTCTTTGTGCTAAGTGCGTTTTTCGCGTCTGTATTACTCGATTTACGCCGGAAAACATAACTCCTTGACATTCAGGGGAATCGGTTTACATAATTAGATTACATAACATTTATGCTATTCACATAATAAATTGACATAAAATTTGGAACAAATGAAGTTTTTATTTTTTTTCTTGGAAATCAATTGAAAAAGCCATTAAAATGTATTATAGTAATAACACCATTGACACAAGGGGGATTTTTATTGTCAGCTAAAATCGGTTTTATTGGCTTCGGAAATATTGCTCAGGCTATTGTAAAAGGCGCATCAAAAGGTTACATAACGCCTGAACAAATCTACATATACGACCCATTGCCTGAAAAAACAGAATTGGCAACAAGATATGGATTTGAGGTATGCCAAAGTGAGCCGGAGCTTGTGAGCAAATGCGACTATGTTTTTCTTACCGTCAAGCCGCAAATCTACGCAGAGATTTTGAGTAAGATTAAAGCCAGTCTCGCTCATGAAATGTGTATAGTTTCGGTCGCGGCAGGGAAGACGATTTCTTTTATTCAGCAGTCTGTGGGATTTGAATGCAGAGTAATCCGAGCTATGCCCAACACACCGCTGTTGGTGGGCAGCGGCGTGTGCGCGCTTTCGGCGTCTTTCTCAACGCCGAAAGAATCCTTTGATTTTATAACCGGGCTGTTTTCTGTCTGCGCTCTTACCGAGCAAGTGGACGAGGGTATGCTTAATGCCGTAACCGCGGTAAGCGGAAGCGGGCCTGCCTATGTTTTTGCTTTTGCCAGAGCTGTTATTGAAGCCGGCGAACAGGCCGGGCTGTCCGCCCAGACAGCCATGCAGCTGTTTACCTCCACTCTAATTGGCAGCGCAAAAATGATTCAGCAATACGGCAACTGCGGCAAGCTTATAGAAATGGTTGCTTCTCCAAACGGTACGACCGAGGCCGCGCTTAACCACATGCAGGAAAACGGATTTGAACCGCTTGTAAAATCCGCCGTTCAGGCATGTCTGCGGCGCGCCGAAGAGCTTTCAAAATAATAATTATAGCAATTTGCTATAAAAGCACAAATACTTGTCCTATATTTTTCTTCCGTCGCATAGATATTTGTAAAGAATCAATGCTGGAGGATTCATTAAATGAAAAGGACAAACATTAAAGTATTTCCAAAAAGCACAAATTTTCGACCCGGTGTTTTTTTCAAAAGACATGGCCAACTTCTTCTTTTTGTCTCTTTGTTTTTGTTTGGCATATTGATGGGATCTATTGTGGTTAAAAACGCTCCCGCTTCGCTGTCATCCGGAATTGAGAGCATGTTCAGAGATTATATGTCGGCCAGAAGCGGACAGGGATTTTTTGTAACCCTGCTAAACTCGTTTGTTTCAACCATGCCGTTTCTTTTGTGCGCCTTTTTTATGGGGATTTTTGTGCTGGGTGTTCCATGCACATTTGGCGTTCCGTTGTTCCGCGGACTTGGTTTAGGAGTCATATCTGGTTATCTTTATGCCAATTTTGGACTCAAGGGCGTCGGATTTACCGCTTTACTGATTGTACCGCACGGCTTATTTTCCTCATTTATAATAATTTTAGCATCAAAAGAAGCATTTGCGATGTCATCTAAGCTTTTTTCTGTGGTCTTGCCAAGCGCAAAAGAAACACGGCTTTGGAGCAGTCTTCACATGTATATCATTCGTTTTATCGTTTTTATGGGACTGATTCTGGCTTCATCTCTTCTGGACGCGGTTATGGCCGCCGCGTTTATGCGTTTTTTCACTTTCTAACCGGCTGCGCCAGGATCTCCGCTTTGCGCCTCGACGAAAAATGGTTCATTCCGTGTAGTGTTTCAAAGTATCACTCCTCGCCCACTGTGAAAGCGTTTCATTAAACCCGATACTATGGCCGCTCTGAAGCAGGGAAGTAGTTCATTTAGTACAAAAAGGACTGGTAAAATGACGGATTATAAAAACGAGTTCCATCAGTATCTTTTGAAGCATAAAAATGTTTCAAAAAATACCTATGAGGCATATGTAAGGGATATTTCTCAATTTGCGGAGTTTCTTGCTGGCGAGGAAATATCCGATTACGCCAAGGTAGACCAGAGTTTAATCCGCCGCTATATCGACCGCATGCATCTTATGGGACGTTCAGACGCTACGGTTTCCCGTGCGGTGGCGTCTGTGCGATGCTATTACCAATGTCTTATTTATTGCGAAATAGTCCAGTATAATCCGGCGAACGGAATTAAGATTGAGCAGTCGTCTAAGAAACTGCCTCAAGTACTTACAAGCAAAGAGGTTGACCTGCTTTTAACACAGCCGGATATTTCAGAGGCCAAGGGCTGCCGAGACAAAGCTATGCTCGAGCTTTTATACGCTACGGGGGTTAGAGTTTCGGAGCTCATTGATTTAAATATAGATGATATGAATATGCATGCTGGAATCCTTTATTGTCACGGAGAAAGGAGCGAACGCATCGTTCCCATTTATCATGCCGCAATAAAAGCGGTGAATGATTATATTCACCGTGTACGTAGTATTATTGTGATTGATCCGTCTGAAACAGCACTGTTTACCAATATGAACGGAACCCGGCTGACGCGTCAGGGCTTTTGGAAAATCATAAAGACTTATACGAAGCAGGCGAATATCAAAAAGGATATCACTCCGCATACTCTGCGTCATTCCTTTGCGGCGCATCTTTTGGAAAACGGTGCTCAGCTTAAGGATATTCAAGAGATGTTAGGCCATTCGGATATTTCATCAACACAGGTTTACGCAAGGCTTTTAAAAGAAAAATTTACACAGTCTTATAAAAAATATCATCCGCGCGCTAAAATAAACGGATGATCAATTTATCTATATAGCAAAAATACGTGTCTGATTTTAAGCGGTTTGACTATAAAATTGCCTGATTTGGATGGACTCCAAATCAGGCAATTTATTCGCTGAAAATCATTTTTTCGGGCTCGGGCGCTTGGCACTTGGTTCGGCACGCCTTGTTCGCCCTTGATCCTCCGAAAAAAGTTCCTCCATCTCCAAATTCCCAGAGTTTGGAGCCGCCAAACTTTTTCCGGGAATTTCTTCGATTCCGTCATTTTTTCGGGCTCGGGCGCTCGGTGCGTGCTTTTTTTACATCCGCCAGGGGATTTAATTTCGCAGCTTGTTCAAGTTGCTGATTTGATAAATGCGTATAAATTTCAGTTGTTCCCAAGTTCTCATGTCCCAAAAGATCCTTCAGCACCCTGATATCCACCTGACCGTGCTGATACATTAGCGTCGCCGCCGTATGGCGCAGCTTATGCACCGAATAACCCTGAGCGTAAAGCCCGATTTTTTTAAGCGTCTCATATACAATATATTGCACGGTTTTATTGCTTATACGATTCATCTGACGGCTTATAAATAGAGCTTTTTTATCCTTTACTCCGTCTACTGGCCTAATCTTCAAATAATCGCTTATAGAGTTCAGGCAAGCATCATTTAAATAAACTATGCGTTCTTTATTGCCTTTTCCGACAACTCTCATCGTGTTGTCGTTTCTGACATCAGTAATATTAAGCGAACATAATTCAGCAAGCCGCAATCCACAATTAAGAAATAATGTGATAATGCAATAATCTCTTTCCCTAAATTTCCCATCCACCGCATCTAAAAGCTGGCGGCTTTGCTCAAGCGTCAAATATTTCGGCAAAGATTTTTTCGCTTTAGGTGTATCAAGCTCTGCGACCGGATTAAACGTAATCAGATTAACTTTATTATGTAGGTAATTGAAAAATGAGCGTATCGCGGAAATTTTTCTTGCCCTTGTTCTGGCATTGTTCTGACGTTCATTATTGCAGTACACCAGATATGAATAAACATCTGAAAGGGTAATACGATTAATCATTGGCAAGTCTACATCCAGAAGTTCAATTTCATTTAAAGGAGTATTGTCCGGAATCAAATTCCAATAGATTTTAAGATATTTAAAAAACGAATATAAATCACGTTTATATTCGGTCACTGTGGCAAGCGA